>CACZNW010000169.1 GCA_902782595.1 uncultured Methanobrevibacter sp.
AAAAGTAAGTTTAAGTAAAATAATATGCTTACCAAATGTCATAACTTCACTTGGCAAAAAGCACATGAAAAGTAAGTATATGGAATTTAAACATACACTAAAAGTAATTATAGGAGGTAATTTAGTTGGCATTTAGAGATTTTTTCAAATTCAATAAGGATAAAACAACATTTATTTTCATAGGTGGAAAAGGAGGAGTGGGCAAAACATCAATATCATCAGCAACTGCACTATGGCTCGCCGAACAGGGTAAAAAAACATTGATTGTATCAACAGACCCTGCACATTCCCTGTCAGATTCACTTGAAGTGCCAATCGGCAGTTATCCCCGTGAAATCAAAACCAACCTTTTCGCTGTTGAAATAGATCCTGAAGTGGCAATGGCTCAAAAACAGGCACAACTGGATGCTCATAAGGCAGCAAACCCTGACAGTGACGGAGGACTGCTTGGAATGGACTTTTTATCAGACCAGCTGGACATGGCATCAGCATCTCCTGGAGCAGATGAAGCTGCCGCATTTGAAATGTTTATGGGAGTGATGAATTCCGATGAATATGATGTTGTCGTATTTGATACCGCTCCGACCGGACACACATTAAGATTACTGTCATTTCCGGAAGTTATGGACTCCTGGGTAGGTAAAATGATGATGCTTAAAGCAAAATTGGGCTCTGCAACCAATGCGTTAAGGAAAATCATGCCTTTCATGGACGAAGTTGACAATCCCCAGACAACAGAGGATTTAAAAAGAACCAAAGAACAGATTGACAAGGCAAAAGAGATACTGGCAGACCCTGACAGAACCACCTTCAAGATGGTTGTAATTCCCGAAGAAATGTCAATTTATGAATCTGAAAGGTCACTTGAAGCACTTTCAAAACACGGCATAACCGTTGACAGCGTCATTGTAAATCAGGTCATGCCCGATATCTGTGACTGTGATTTCTGCCACTCAAGACACAGACTGCAGCAAAAAAGACTGGCTTTAATCGACCAGAAATTCCCGAACCAGCACATTGCCGAAGTTCCTCTATTTAAAGATGAAGTTAAAGGTCAGGAAAAACTGCTGAAGCTGGCTCACATCCTATATGATGATGAGGACAATGATGAAGTTGCCCAGGAAGCTATTCAATTATAAAAAAAGTAAAATAAGTTAAAATAATATAATATTTTAACTTTTACTCATTTTTCGCTGAAAAATCCATTTAATGACTGCTGCGACAACTGCCAGAATAAGGATTAGTGTAGAGTTCATGAGAAGAGTCTTTTGATAGAAAGTCTCATATGTTAATGCGGCGATATAATAAATAATCAGCAGTGCCGTAATTATTTTAAATATTCTGCTGATTTTTTCATTTTCATACTCCTGATTGAATTTAAGAAGTACTGCAATCAGCAATACTCCTAAAATTATCGATCCAAACATTAAATGGACATATAACGGAATTTTCAAAGCTATGGAGCACATGACATATGCTACAATAAGTACTATTGAAAATATTATTTCTGTTTTTTCCATTTTTCTACCTCTTCTATCCGAAAATTAATGGCACTTCATTTTTCTGGTATTTTCTCGGAATATTGCATGAAGTCCATTTTTCCTCTGTGAAATAGTTATAGGTTTCACTTTTTGTTAACTTTTTGGTATAACCGTCACCGACATATAATGCATTATTCCTGTTCAGACTGCCGTCGGAATTGATTTCCACTTCAATATAGTCATAAGTGCCGTCACTTTTCGGAATATTGAAGAATTTTTTATTTTCAAGTGGGCTGTCTCTTGTAAATGTCACATGTTTATATGCCCAGTGCCAGCTGCTTTCATCCATAAAATTATTCTTCGCCTCATTTCCAATTGAATGTATCTGCAGCATCAATCCGACAGTACTTGCAAGTCCCGTAGTGGCGCCGGGGACTATTTTACCCGCTACTGCGGCACCGAAACTTCCAAGTTTGTAAAGTAGGGAGATTAACGGATGAGCTTTATTCAAAAGACCTCCGATTACATCTCCGGCAGCATTTTTCATTTTATTCAAATCATCTTTAATGCTTTTAACAAAACCTCCAGGGACTGTTCCCACACTGCAGCAGTCACCGGTTGTTTTAATTGCCGCTCCCTTATATGCAAAGTCCTTTTCAACTAAAAGCGCATTAGCTATTCCGGATGTTGAGTTGATAACTATGGTTGAATTGTCCTCTTCGCTTAAAATGTAAAACATTTCTCCTATCTTGGCTATACTGAATTTATTGCTGTTTACTGATTCAAGAACTGTGTCCACGGAACTTGTGGTATTGTCCGAGTATTTTTCAGCTGCCGGAGCCAGCACATAATTTTCAACATTCGCCAGATAAAATGAGTTCATCAGTCTGAATACTTTTACAGTATCTCCATCGCCTGTAACCTTCATTCCCATATCCGCATTTAAAATATGCAGGTATGTGTCATCCAGGTTTATTCCTCCAAGTATGGTGGTTGTACTTTCTCTCATCCATTTCACGTTCAAGTCATTTGCATACCGGTCGGCTATTTCATCGGCAAGCCATGCAGTTTCAAGGGATGCTAAAAACATTCCGTAAACATTTGATATTCCGGATCTTATGAGATATCCCGGATTCAGTTCAACCCATCTTTCCAGAATCTCACGTGTAACCTTTTTGTTTATAACTGCATAACTTTGAAGCACTTCAAAACCAAGTGTCCTGCGGTATTTCTCTCCAAGACCGTAACTTATTGTTTCTGATTTTTCAAGTTCCTCTTTACCGTTGACAATGAATCTTGTTATAATGTCTTCTTTTGAATTGTATCCGACAATCGACTTTCCGAATAAATCGAATGTCACGGACTTTCCGGTATTTGTAAATTTAATCTGGTCTGTTTTGCCGTTTGTTATTTCATCGTAGGTTTCATAGTAAAAATCATAGATTGTCTTGTCGTAATATTTCCCCAGATTATATTTCAGCCCGGTTTCATCAAATCCTCCGGTGTAGAGATTGACCATTGCCTTTATATTGTAGTTTTGAAGATATGTGATTGTTTCACTGTTTTCAAGTCCCATGTCCATGTACACTCCAAACAGTTCGGCGTTTTCTTCAGTTGTGCTTCTGTATTCGATTTGAGTGCAGGATGAATCCGCCCAAATTAAAATCCCGTCTCCTTTCAGATTTTCCCGGTTAAAATCACTTCTGATGGCACTTCCGTCAAAAGGTATCAGATAGGTTTTATAACCTATGACAGTGGAATCAACACCCGGAATCTGTGTTCTTGTAAACAGATGACTCTGATTTTCATTGACTTTTATTGTAAATGCTTCGTTTTTCGGCATCTTCACTATTCCGTTAACACCGGATTCAACTGAATACACTGAATTGTGAAAGACATATGGTATTGTCACATTCACATATGCGGGTATTGAGATTATGTGGCTGAATGAGCTGTGCTTTATCGCGCTGTTTACCGTAATCATATTCGTATTTTTAAGCCCTTCATATTCCGTTGTAATCGTATATTTTCCCGCTGCCAGATCAATGATTTGGGATGCAGTTCCCTTGGAATCGCTTGTTGGAGTGTATGTTTTGCCGTTCACCTTCAGGGTCACCCTTTTTCCGGCGGATAATTTTCCGTTGCTGCTGAAGACCTTGACTGTGAATTTGCTTTTGTCATTTTCATTCATTGTCAAATCACCGGTCTCAATCAGGGATTTCACCGTTACTGTTTTTGTAACGGATTCCGATGTTTTTGAATTAATACTGGTAATGCTGTACCTGCCGGGTTTCAAATCAACTGCGAGTTTGCCCACACCCTTCTTGGTGGTCTTGACAGTGTGGATTTTTGAGTTCAAAGTAAACTTGACCTTTGTCTCCTTTAAAGGTTTTCCTTTCTTGTCATAGAAAGTGGAGTAATATACCGCCTTGTTTTTATAGTATTTTGTCATATCACTGCACTTTATCGTACTTTTAATTGTCACAGTGCTTTTAACACTTTTCTTTTCATAGTTTTTTGTCCCGTCAAAGGTTGTTGTCACCGTGTATTTGCCGCTTTTAAAATTAAGACCCATCGAAGCCCGGCCTTTTGAATCGGTGGTTTTCGTATAAGTCTTTCCGTCAATTGTAATTTTAACTTTAGCTTTGGCAATCGGTTTTTTTGACGGATTTTTAAGTGTTACTATGAATTTGGTCCCGTCCTTATAATACATTTTAACATCTGGAGCTTTAAGCGCAACATTCGTCTTGGTTGAAGCCGCTGCCGGAACAATTGAATGCACGAGTTTTGATTTAACTCCATTGTCGGGATTAACGTTCATCTCCAGCCTGTCCGTATTATGGCTCAATGTTAATGTGTCTTCACATTTGGGCTGTGAAATATTGGTATCTGGCTGGTCAACTGTTTTTTGTAATGTTTCATTATCCGAATCGGTGGCTGTGACTGCTCCGATTAATAAAAACAGAAGGATCATGAAACATATGGTGTT
>CACZNW010000170.1 GCA_902782595.1 uncultured Methanobrevibacter sp.
CAATACCTCACAGATGAAAAATTAATATATTATATTATAGAAATAATATAATGTTATATGGAGAGCATTTGAAAGTAATGTTTTAACAATTCATATTGATTAATTAAAGATAGTTTTACATAATGTTCGAGTGATAGTTATGAGGGAAAAGGATTTCGATATTAAAAAACCAAAAATGAAATTTCAAAAAACCGAAAGAATACCTCCAACAGGTTATGAAAGTGCCAATGACTTTTTTGAAGATATGTATATGGACAAGGATATGATCTGGATGGGTCAAAACACAAACCATTTGCATGACGATACAATAGCCAATGCAATGATTGAAGCTATTGGTGAGAAAACTTTTTGCCGATATCCTGCCCCTGAAGGTTTTAGTGAACTTAAACAATTAATTTTAGACGATTTACAATTCGAAGGCCTTGAAGTGTTGTTGACTTCAGGTGCAACAGAATCATTGTATCTTGTTATGCAGGCTCTTCTCGAACCGGAAGACAATGTAATATTGTCAGACCCAGGTTACTTTATCATAGGAGACTTCGCAAACCGTTTTGCAGGTGAAGTAAGATATGTTCCGATTTACTTTGAAGAAAATGATTATAAATTAACTCCAAAACTCCTGAAAGAAAACATGGATGAAAATACTCGTATGGTAATTCTGATTGACCCGTTAAATCCTCTTGGATCATCATACACTGAAGAGGAACTGAAGGAATTTGCACAAATCGCCAAGGAAAATGACTTGTACCTGTTGCATGATATAACTTACAAGGATTTCGCACGCGAACACTTCCTGGCTGAAAATTATGCGCCAGGCCAAACATTGACCATATACAGTTTTTCAAAAATATTTGGAATGGCCGGTTTAAGAATTGGTGGGGTAATCTCATCAAAACCTATAATCGATGCCATAAAGAATGCGGTTGTTAATGATTTGGGTGTAAACATTATCTCACAGTATGGTGCAATAGCAGGTCTTAAATCAAAATCCGAATGGTTTGAAAACATGAGAGAAATCTGTTTTGAAAACCAGAGATTAATCAGTGAAATGATTGAACCGATTGAAGGAGTGTTTTTGCCGGTTTATCCATCTGACGCAAACATGATGGTAATTGACTTGTCAGGTGCTGGGATCAATCCGAAAGACATGTCAAATTATTTAATCGATAAAAAATTATTCACAAGAGAAGGAGAATACACTTCTGAGGATTTTGGAGACAGATATCTTCGTATCAGTTTTTCAATTCCTACAGATGAAATTAAAGTATTCTGTGAAGAATTCCCTAAAGCTGTTGAGGCTTTAAGGACAAAATAGTTGTCTATGAGATTTATTTATCATCATCCGGTTCCGGATTTCTATCAAACCGAAAACCCGAATTGTCCAAAAAATTTTATTTCAGATGATTTTTTAAAAGAATTCAGTGATATTGCTATTGCTTCACAGTTTGCCGGTTTAAGCTACTCCAGATTAAGTGATGAATTCCGGACAGAATGGAATATTGACTGGGACAATATTATTATTCTTAAATATTTCATGTCTGATGATATTTTAAAAATGGAACCTTCAAAAGAAAAGTGTCGACTTGAAGACGCTGAATTTCAGGAATTCGGTCAAAAGACATTTGCACTCGCAGATATTTTAAGGCAGAACGGATTCAGGGCGGATTTAATCAACCCTTTAGATGATAGGGTAAGCCTCAGAGCAATCGCAATGCAGTCAAATGATGCGGTAATTACCCGAAGTAACATGTGCATGTTTAGGGAGGGTCTGAACTTAGGTTTATTCATGATTCAAACATCGATTGAAAATTTGCCGTTTAAGATGAAAAATGACATGCTGTGGGTTAGGGATTACTGTTCGACCTGTGGGGTCTGCATTGACAGGTGTCCTGAAAATGCTTTTGACGGTGACGGCAAATTCATAAGAAAAGCCTGCACTGCACACAGACATGGTTGCAGTCAGTGCATATTGTTTTGTCCTTTTTACAAACGGGGTTATGATAAAGTTAAAAAAAGATATGATAGAATGGTGAAAAAATGAATGATAAAATAGCTTTGGTTTCCTGTAGTGGATTATCTCCTTTGGGATTGGTTGTAAGGGCAGCCAGTGTGGAATTGGCATTGGAAAATGAAAACATTGTTGCCGCATGTATCACTGAATATTCAGCACAGCCCAATAACTGCTCACCTATTTTGGATGATGCCAAGATTGTTACAATTACCGGTTGTGGGGATGATTGTGCGGGTGTGATTTTAAATGAAAAAGATGCCGGTGCAGTTAAAAATATTTCTGCTGATTCTGTTGTTAAAGCATATGACTTGAATCCTTTGGATGCCGTTCGCCTGGATGAGGATGGAGAAAAGGCGGTAGTGATATTGAAAAGGTATATTCTTAAAGAGCTGGAGGAATTGTAAAATAGTAATACTAATTTTTTATTTTTTCATATTATTAATAGTAATATTTAATGAAAAAGTATTACTTGATGATTTTTTACTCAATTCAAGCTAATTGCTTGAAATTTAACTATATTTTTAATTTATTAAAAAATTATTCATTAACTATTGGAATAAGTAATTTTAAAATGCTATTTTTAGAATCAGTCCAATTTAATGCTTTAAAAATTCTTCTTCACTTGATTATTCAATTTTTAAAAATATATTTTAGGGCATTATTTTCAGTTTACCTTGTAATTTCACTATTTTTTATCTAAAAAGTAATCATATTGTTGTATTTTATCATTTAACTTAATTATATGGATTTTTCATCATAGATTTTTTGAAAAATTGAATATTTTTTTAAACATATATTTCAATATTAATATTCTTATCCGTCACTTAATATTAACTTATTTTAATCAAGGATAACTGAAATTTAATAATTTAATTAAAAATCAAATTAAAACTGATATATTGTCATTGTATGGATTATAATTAGTTTTTCAGTGAATTGATTAGTATTACTTTCGTAATCTTTATATATGTTATTACTACTGACTATAAATTAGATTATCATAGTTTGTCTCATATTTTATGATAATTTATATGCTTAAACCTCAATTTAAAATGCATATACTTCGTAAATAGCTATTAGCTATTTACACTCTATCTTTAATTTTCTTTCTAAGATTATTGTGTCTAGCAGTAATCTTAGAAAGGTAATTAAACTGCAATTATCTTTTGTAAGTCATTTCGTATCTAAAAATAATTCATTTTTGTTTGAGAAGATGTTTATGAATTATTTTTTTTTATAGGGTTATTAAAGTCTCTCTCCTCTACTTTAATAACTTATTTTTTTTTTAAAAATTTAAAACTGGTGATGGTATTAAATATTTAATCGGACAGGTAGTAATATTCTCCTTTTTCTTTTTGTTCTCGATCTTTGTAACTGTCGAGTTTGTTGACTCTTGGTCTTTTTGTTTCCTTATCTCTTCTGAATGTAATATTCAGGTTTCCTAAAAATTCATTCATGGCACTTCTTAAATCAGTAGGCTTTGAAGCGTGACCGTTCAAACCGGGAGTTCCGTTGAATACCATTGCCCTGTCGGAGATGTAATCTATAAATACGATATCGTGGTCTACAATAAGTGAAGCAGCATTCCTGCTTTCAACCATTTTACGAATCACCCTTGCTGCAATCAGTCTTTGCTCAACATCCAGAAATGCTGTCGGTTCGTCAAAAAGGTATATTTCAGCATCTTTGGATAAAGTTGCAGCTATTGCCAGTCTCTGAAGTTCTCCTCCACTTAGTCCTTTAACAGGTTTGTCAAGCATTTCATCCAGTGTCAGCGGCTTCATGATTTCGCTTTCAAAGATTTTACTGCCGAAACTTGGAGAGTTCATGTATAAAAAGTCACTGACTGAGCCTTCAAAGTTTGAAACAATGTACTGTGGTTTATAGGCTATTGTAACTTCCTCATCAACTTCTCCGTCTGTCGGCTCTTCAACGCCTGCAAGCATTTTTGCAAAGGTTGTCTTACCGATACCGTTTGATCCGAATGCGGTTACAATCTCGTCATAATAGATTTCTCCGCCATCTGCAGTTAGACTGAATCCGTCATATTCCTTTGATAGGTCAGTATATGGTGCAAGTGCATCACCTTCATCCTCGGGTGTCGGAGGTCTTATTGTGAATTCAATAGGATTTCTTCTGATTCTGACATTTTCCTCAGCTAAAAATCCATTGATATAAGCATTAATTCCTAAACGGACACCTTTTCTGCCGGACACTACACCGTACCCTCCAGGTGAACCGTATAGGATATGGATATTGTCTGATAATGCATCAAGTGTGGCAAGGTCGTGCTCAATGACAAGCACGCTTTTACCTTCTTCGGCCAGTGAACGAATTACTTTAACGGCGTTTAATCTCTGAGACACGTCTAACCATGAAGTGGGTTCATCGAAGTAGTAGAAGTCCCCTTCTCTTAAAACGGTTGCAGCTATTGCGACCCTTTGAAGTTCTCCTCCGCTCAAGTTTTCCATTTTACGGTCAAGAACGTTTTCAAGCTGAAGTTCTTCGGTGACATATTCAAGCCGGTTCCTTTCATTGACATTGTTGAGCAGGTCTATAACTTTTCCTTTCACAACTTTCGGAAGCTTGTCGACCATTTGAGGTTTTAGGATTGTTTTGATATTTCCTTCTGACAGATCCCTGAAGTATTTCTGAAGGGATGAGCCCTTGTAATACTCAATCACGTCATCCCAGTTTTCAGGTTCATTTTCATAATCTCCAAAGTTTGGAATCAGACTTCCGGACAGTATGTTCATTATTGTGGATTTACCAATACCGTTTGGACCCAGAAGCCCTAAAACTGTTCCTTCTTCAAGGTTCGGCAATCCAAACAGTTCAAACTGGTTTTGTCCAAATCTGTGAATTGGTTCGCCTGCAGCTTCGGGCAGGTTAATAATTGTAATTGCATCAAAAGGGCAGCGGTTTGTGCATATGCCGCACCCTTCACATAACTCTTCAGATATCAGTGGCTTTTTACTATCTTCGTCAATTACTATTGTGTCTTCATCCATTCTAACGCCTGGACAGTAATGAATGCAAAGATAATCACATTTTTTCGGCTGACACCTGTCTTTATCTAAAATTGATATACGACTCATTTATTATACTCCTAACTAAAATATAAATCATTAATAATTTTGTTGATTCTATTTAATTAATATTGTTGTAAAAGAATCTAGTCTGTTTTCCATTTGACAATGAACATGGTTGTGTCATCAAACCGTTCCTGATTGTCGCAGAACTCATCCACAC
>CACZNW010000171.1 GCA_902782595.1 uncultured Methanobrevibacter sp.
AAGAATTCAAGGACACAAACTCCCCATCAAACTCAAGCCAAGGATTTTAAAATAAAAAATGAAAAAAAGTTTAACTTGATAGCAATGATGCATTACAATCATTTATCCGCCATCACTTCCATTATATAAATAATTTGCAGGCAATCATATGGAGTGATGTGATAACGCATAAGTCCGATAGGATGTAACCTGCTGGTGATGCGGCGGGACCTGCACCGGCACTGCTGAGTATGAAGGGTCTGTAGGATTACAGTATACATAGCATCAAATGAAGTCACAGCAGGTTCTGCAGATAGGAACTATTTGTTTTGGTGTTTTTAAGAGCTTTTAGATTGATTTTCAATGGTTAAAAGAAAATAAAAGACTAATACGATGACAATAAAGTTAAACGAGAATTTTACAAGAGACAAAAATGCCGGAATGAAATTAAAGCATGAATCTATTAACTTACAATACATTTGACAACTGCAAATTACTTTTTTATAAATCCAATCCACAGTTGTTCTATGAGCCATGTCAAAGTTATGACAACCGATTATTTCAGACAGTCGCCCTCTTAAATCCATATCATGAATTTCACCGGCTCCCATTTTCTAAAGCAGAAAAAATACTTAATTTAAAACAGCTTAAAATTTATTGTTTTTCATGTAAAAATTGTCTTAACCTTGTAAAATTGTTTTAACCTCATAATATTGCTCTAATTTGAAACTTAATGATTTATATACTTTGAAATCCAATATTATGTTGTATACAGATGAAGATATTAAATTTAATATCATGTCAATGTTTGGAGGAATATTTTACATGGCGAAAAATAATCCTCAATCAGCTGACAGATTCTATAAATTCACCTATAAAACCTTAGATATCAAATTTCACAGATACATATATGGTGAAGGTGAATATATAGAATTCATTGAAACCGAAATACCCGACACCGGTCAGCGAAAAGACATGGTGGTTATACAAGACGGTAAAACCATCCGAATAACCGAATTTATGGCCACCGACTTAAATAGTGATAAATTAGATGATATCTTTGATTATCATGATTCATCAAGAATTGACCCGGTTTATCACGGTTTGGAGGTTAAAACTGGAGTAGTCAGTATCGCTGACCCGAATCATGGCAAAAAGCTAGTAGAGATTGATGACCACATATGTTTCCGTGTGAGTCCAATATTTACCAAAGACAAGGACGGATGGAAAGTTTTAAGTACCATTACCTACAAAGTTATAGGACAAGAGGAATTAACTGACACAGAAGCAATCGATTTGCTTATACTGCCAGACATGGACATTAATTTGCCAATAAAAGGACTGATGAAGACCATCATCTTTTTAATTGGACATGCCATTATTCCCGACAAAGAATTTAAAACCGACATCATCTATTGTGAAATGAGAGCTCTTGCCAGATTTTTCAAAGATGAAGAATTGTCAGAGATGATTGAAATGCTAAAACTAGAAACAAAAAATCCTGAAATCCAACGAGTCATCGAAAAATACGGCAAAGGATTTGATGTAATCTATTTTGATGGAAAAGCAGACGGAATACTTGAAGGCAAACTTGAAGCTAAACGTGAAGATGCCAAAAAATTTCTAGAAAATGGGGTTGATGAGGAGATCATCTCCAAATGCACCGGAATTTCCATCACCGAAATTAGAAAACTTAAAAGAAAACCTTAAAACTCCTCTTTTAAGGCTTTCTCTTTTTTTATTTTTACAAAAACCTATTAAAATTGAATAAAAAACTATTTAAAAACATAATCACAACTTTCAATGAATCATCGAATTTATCTACAATAACTGTTGTTGGAGAAGTTATAGTAATCTTTTCAGCCAATTTAGAAGCTAAAGTATCATACAATACATTATGTATAGAAATCAGGTATTTTATGAAGATTTTGTTTGTCCAAGAATATGGCCAAGACCCGATAGTCGATGTTATTAACCTTACCCAATATCTTCTTGATTACATTACGATTGTCTTGTTTCCTTTAATCTCCAAAACCCTACCTATAATGTCACTGTACTTATTTTGAGCATCTTTAATTAAACTATTTAGATTTTTAGGATCTCCAACAATGATTGCTCCAATAACAAAATATTTAGAACCCAAATCTCCGTTTTCATCAATGTAAATATATTTCATCAACTATACCATATATCCAAATTATTTAAAAGTTTTTCATTATTTAAATTTAAAATAAAATTGACCCCATTATGTAAAATTAACTTCATTTAAAACTACCCTACTTATACACTAGAATTAAAAACTAGAAAAAGCAAATAAATTATCCCATATGACCTTCTATAAAAATAAGTTTAAAAAAATAAGCATGCAAATGAATAAAAAAACTTATAATTAAACAAGTAGTTTTCATCACAACTATAAATTTAATGAATTGTAAAATTAATATTTCAATTAGTTTCTTGCAAATCATATTGTTTTTAAAATTCAACATCCACCCGACTGAAACGGGCTCCGCAATGAGGACATTTTTCCGGTTCTTTATGAGTAAAATATGCAATCGCTTTTTTATAAGGTTCATATTTGTTTGAAATATCCCCATAACCAGTATTATCAAAATAAAATGTTTTTTTACATTTTCCACATCTATACATACCCATTACAAACACCTCAATTGAAGTTTTGAATATTATATGTATTAAAAGTAACAGTGGAAATTATGAATCAAATTACATGAAATATTTTTCCTCAGGAAAAACCGGCCATAAATTATTTGTTAAGGACATCTTCCAAAATTTGTAAAAATAACCGCTGTTTCTTGTTGATTTATGACATTTCGATGAAACCTGTATTATATCTACTATGTTAATATCTTGTATACAAAAAGTTTATAATATGTGAAATATAAAATATTAAATGGAAATTTAAAGAGAAATACAGTTTTTGAATTGAGAAATTTTTGAAACAGCAACACATCTAAAGACCTGAACTCGTTAAACCATTTAAAGAACTGTATTAACCTATTTCAAGAATTAAAATGTAGAATTAATGTAGGAAGGATATAATATGGGTGGCAAAAAGCATGATGAGCCAAAATTGGATTATGACGGTTTTTATAAATTACATGGTCATAAACCGACTGGAAGATTAAGCCGAAAGTCAACATGTGAAATCGAAAAGAAGCTCATGGAAATATACGACGAAATAGAAGATTAAACAATTGTAAAATGGGCGAATAATATTTGAATCGTGTTTCCAGTAGAAATATTTGAAACTAATAAAGTAGAGAAGATAGCATTAAATGAAAGAGATTATCCAATGACATGAAGAATTTGAAAAAATAGTAGTTGAATTATTTCTGGAAGATGATATGTTGGATGAAATGGTAAATCGAGTAGAAGAAGTTTTATCTTAACCACATAACTTTCTTGAAACAAAATAGGGATATGGCTGTTTTACTTATGATGATTTGAGTTATACGGCGAAGATTGCAAAAAAGAATTTGAAGACGAATTTTTAAAACAAACGCCCGTATCAAATTTAAGAAAATTAATATTGGAACTGGTGTTCTAGTAAAATATTAAACTTAAAAAAGGAGGATGTTGAATGATAACCGAAGATATTGAAATAGATGACAGTTATCTTCACAGAAAAGCCGAAGAGATTACTAGAAAAATTAATGAAGAAAATAAAAAAATGGCACGAGAAATGTATGAGGAACTTATGGAATATTTAAATTCCAAAGCATGACACTTCTTAGTTTATCTAATCAATACCTGACTTTTTCCGGTTCACAAATCACTATTCTTTTAAAAGCGGAAACGACTCATATTCAACTGCAAACTCAATTTTGAATTGTTAGTTTTAAAAGGGTATAATCCGATGTTAATGTTAAATAGCTTACTTTAAGTTTTAAAGTTTTTTTCATACATAAAAAGAATACTATATATACATCCGATGATAAAATTCTCATCATAACAATAAAGGGGTGATTTTTTGAATATAGACGATATATTGATTATTATAATATTGATCGGCTCGGCAATTTTTTCATTGATATATATTGCTAACGGAATGTATAAAGTAAATATCTTTATGACAATACTGGTTATAGTACTGATTATTTCTTTTGTGATAACCTTAATTTATTTAATTTCAATATTTACGGGCAATTCTTCAATTGAAGATAAGATGCAATTTATAGGCAATCACACTAAACTTTTTTGTTTGGGAATAATAGTGATATTTATTGTTTGCATTGCCTGCAGCAATATGGTTCAGACAGAATCAGCCACTACAATGGGACATGTTGAATTAGATGAAGCCCAGGTTTCAATATACAATAGCGGTGAAGAGTATGTCGGGCATTGGGAACTGGTTGGCACCGGAACAAATCTCGGTGATGCATACCAGCAAAAAAGTCCTGTTGTGGACCAGTCCATTAAACTTAATTTAAAAGATATTAACTGGGACGGCCAGGTAGATGACGCGAAACTTGAACAAGCGCTGAAAACCAATGAAGATGGCGTATTGGATAATTATAAACTCACCATTACATTATATGATTCTGATGGAAATTATATTAATAAATATAATTCAGTGCCGATATTAAAAGGTCAGGAGTTAATAATCAATAATACTTTGTTCAACGGTGATGAAGGAAGTAATGCCTTTAATTTTGACAAGGAGAAAATGGACAGTACCGATGTAAAATATGTTGAAGCAGAATTAATTTTAGAAAACACAAATTCCACTAAAAACAAACCGGACTATTATCTGTTTGACATTATTTCTAACAGATTTGAAATAAAATAGATTTAAGTGAAATATTTTAATGATTGAAAATCCTTATTAAGAAAAAGGATTTTCTTTCAATTTAATTTTTTAAGAGGTCATGTTAAAACACATTATTTCTCCATGTCTGACCTTTCCAAAGAATTGACTATATTTGGGGAATCTCACATTACCATTCACGATTCTGCATCTTCAATCAATTTTTCTTTTTGGATTTCCGTTAAACCATTAAAACTTTTTGCAGTAACTAGCATGTAATTTAACAGTTATTTTAATTTAATTTGACTTTACAATGTAGCAGAACTAATTTTAAAAACAGACATGAGAGTGGAGCCCATAATAAACTCAGCTAAGCAATTTATAAAGTTAACAGCCAAATCTTTTTGAGCCGTAATAATTAATTTCATGTTCATGACATATAAAGAAAGTGTGAGAGCATTTGAAATCAGCGTGAAAAAAATAAATATCGAATTCAATGTTTACAATGTTAATGTGATATTAAGAATTGAATTGCTATAATCTCTCCAGATTACAATTAACAAAAAATCACATTTTTCCCAGAAAAAATAATTCAATCAAGTGGTTGAAAAAGCAACCAAAATTATAAATAAGTTGTGGAATAACTTTACTTTACAAAATTCAATTTTCAACCTTTTTGCATTAGTGACCCTCATGGAGAAATCAGTTTTATGGTAAATGAAAACGAATGAATCAACATTTCCAAAAGCAAAAATATAGCTGAGGCAAAACACCTAAATGACCTAATAAAAAACAAGAAAAGCAAGAGACATCAAAAGATGT
>CACZNW010000172.1 GCA_902782595.1 uncultured Methanobrevibacter sp.
ATTTTAAAACGATTTGATTTGATAACAAATAAATTAAAGATAGAAAAGCTTTTTTGATAAAAATCCCAGATATTTTTGACAGTACCGCAATGAAAAAAGATTAAAATATCATGAAAAACAATAATTATATACCAAATTAATTTTGTAACTTCAGGCGATACCATGGATTATTTTGATAGATTAGAACAAGAAACCAATCACCTATACGATATTGCTAATGAAGCAAGGTCTAGAGGCTTAGATGTTGAAACAGAAACTGAAGTACCACTTGCAAAGGATTTAGCTGAAAGAGTAGAAGGGCTTGTAGGCCCTGAAGGTGTAGCGCAAAGAATTAAAGAACTGGAAAAGGATATGGACAGGGAATCCGTTGCTTTTGAAATTGCAGCCGAAATTGCAGACGGAACATTCCCCCTGACCGGAGAAAAGGCTGACTGGGATGAAGAGCAGAGATGTGACCAGGGTCTGAGAACTGCACTGGCCATTTTAACTGAAGGGGTTGTGGCAGCTCCACTTGAAGGAATATCCGATGTTAAAATCAAAAGGAATTTTGACAATACCAAATACATTGGAGTTTACTTCGCAGGTCCTATCAGAAGTGCGGGAGGTACCGCTGCGGCACTGGCAGTGCTTTTGGGAGATAAAATACGCCAGGCAATCGGTATCGATGCATTCAAACCAATTGATGATGAAATTGAAAGATATGTTGAGGAAGTTGAGCTTTACGAATCTGAAGTTACAAATCTGCAGTACTCACCAACACCTGAAGAAGTGAGATTTGCGGCAACACACATTCCAGTGGAAGTATCCGGAGAGCAGACCGATCAGGTTGAAGTATCCCACAGGGATCTGGAACGTGTCGAGACAAACAACATTCGTGGGGGAGCCCTTCTGGCTATGGTTGAGGGAGTTATCCAGAAATCCAAAAAGATTCATAAAATCTCCAAGAAACTGGGTCTTGACTGGGAATGGCTTACCGAATATTCAAAGCCTAAAAAGGATGATTCATCCAGCGGCGGAGATGATTCGGATGTGGTCAGCGAACCTAAATACATTCAAGATATCATCGGCGGAAGGCCTATTCTCGGATATCCTTCAGAAAAGGGAGGTTTCAGGTTAAGATACGGCAGGTCAAGGAATACCGGTCTTGCAACTATGGGAGTTCATCCGGCTACAATGGCACTGCTTGAATTTTTGGCAGTTGGAACACAGCTTAAAATCGAATATCCCGGCAAGGGTAACTGTGTTGTTCCTGTAGATTCAATTGAAGGACCGATAGTTAAACTTAAAAATGGTGATGTTTTAATACTTGACAGTGTTAAAAAGGCCCGTGAAGTCAAAAAGGATGTCGTTGAAATCCTGTTTTTAGGCGACATGCTTGTGGCATTCGGTGAATTTTTAAGAAACAACCAGCCGTTGTATCCTTCCGGATGGGTTGAAGAATGGTGGGTTCAGCTTTTGGCCAGAAGTGAAAACTTTGATAAGGACAATACCGATTTGGATCTGCATAAACTGGAGTACGATTACCTGAGTGCAGTTGAAGCTTTCCAATTGTCTAAGGATTACAATATTCCCCTTCATCCAAGATACACCTACTGCTATAACGACGTTACAATTGATGATTTGAATGAACTGATTGACCTACTTGAAAAGTCAAAGTCAACCTATAAAAAGGATGAAGGCATCAGGCTTGAACTGTCCTATCCAAAAAGGGTTCTTGAAATCATCGGCGTTCCCCATACAGTAAGAAACGAAGAAATAATCATCGACAAAGATCATTCCTATTCACTGCTTGTTACCTTATCACAGAGACTGCCTAAGATGAAAACCACCATTGAAGCCGTCAACGAGGTGGCTCCGGTTGAGATTAAAAATAAGGCCCCCGCCTATATCGGCACCCGTGTGGGAAGACCTGAAAAGTCAAAGGAAAGACTTATGAGACCTGCTCCTCACGGACTGATTCCAATCGGCAACAACGGTGGAGCAAGAAGGCTAGTTGCAACGGCAGCAAAAAAAGGAACTATCAAAGTGGAAATTTCAAGACGAAAGTGCACTAATCAGGAATGCGGAATAAGTTCCTTCGGTTCCATTTGTCCTAAATGCGGTCATCCGACCGAACCCGGCAGGCCTTCCATGAAGAGCGTTCCACTGGCTTCAATGCTTAAAAAGGCATCCGACAATGTTAAAGTCAGACGTGTTGATGAGGTAAAGGGTGTTGTCGGTATGATTTCAGAGTCAAAGCTCCCCGAACCTATTGAGAAGGGAATACTAAGGGCAAAACATGAAGTCTTCACATTCAAGGATGGAACTATACGTCACGATTCAACTGATTTGCCTCTGACTCATTTTATACCACGGGAAATTGGCGTTACCGTGGAAAAATTACATGAGATGGGTTATGAAAAGGACTGTTACGGCAATCCCATTGAAAATATTGACCAGATTATTGAACTTAGAGTGCAGGATATTGTAATATCCGACAACTGCGGCGAATATTTGCTTAGAACCGCCCAGTTTATTGACGATGAGCTTACAAGGTATTACGGTATGGAACCGTTTTACAATGTTAAGGAAAAAAGCGACCTTATCGGACATCTGGTTGCCGGTCTTGCACCCCACACATCTGCTGGGGTTTTGGGAAGAATTGTAGGATTTACCAAGGCGCTTGGATGTTATGCTCATCCTTATTTC
>CACZNW010000173.1 GCA_902782595.1 uncultured Methanobrevibacter sp.
GGTAATTGAAAAATTTTTTGTAGAAAAATTTATATTTAATTAAAAATTAATTAATACATATGTCAGATATAAGCAAAACTACTATAAACTTACCTGTAGAATTAAAAAAAGAATTAAAAAAATTAGCAATTGATGAAGATACTTCCTTATCAGGTTTAATCATTAAAATGATTCATGAAGGATTGGAAAGTAGAAATAAGGAAAGTTTAAGTTCAGTTGAAGATTAAACTAAATTATCTTCAACTAGAATTTAACATTAATGTAATGAATTGAGTTTTAGCAGTTTCTTCAACAAAAACTGCCAGCAGCATTGCTTCTTTTAAATCGTCACTTACACAGATTACACCATGATTTTTTAAAATCAGCACATCATCGTTTCCAAGACTTTCACTGGCATTCTCTGCAAGTTCATAACTTCCAGGTTTTTGATATTCAATATAAGGCAGATAAGGATTTTTTATTTCACCAAATCCTTCAAGCCTTTTAAGCTTTTTATCTGAAAATGCAAATCCTGTTGCATACGGTGAGTGAGTATGAACAATAGCTGTAACATCCGGTCTTTTTTTGTAAATTTCCAGATGCATATTAACTTCAGAAGAGGGTTTGCCTTTGGTGAGTACCTCACCGTCCATATTAACCAGGACAATATCTTCTTCCTTAAGTTCGGACAGTGATTTTAAAGTGGGAGTGATTGCAACTACATCTCCAAATCTGGCACTGATATTGCCGGCTTTACCTGAAACAAGGCCTTTGTTATAAATTTCATTTGAAACTGCAATAATTTCTGCAATATTTTTTTTCATCAAAATAACCTCAATTTAATTTTATATGAATTTAAAGTGTTTATATTTACCTTTATAAAGAATTGGAACTTCTGCAGGTGTAGGTTCAATATTATAGATTTTCTGGAATTCTGTCTGAGTTTGGAAAGTGCCTGAGTTAATTAAATGTACACCTTTAAATTTTCTGTAACTGTTAACGTGAACGTGACCGGTATGCAGAACATCCGGAACTTCGTCGATTACAAGATAGTCTTCAAGTTCTGAAGCTAGGGGAGTTCTTTCACCATAAATAGGGGCTAAATGTCTTTTTTGTAATAATTCTTCCATTATTTCATCGTTTTTCTCATATGTGAACTGTTTCACGGCCATTACCATATCGTCAAAACTACGTCCATGGTAAATTAGAACATTGATTCCGTCAAGTGAAACTACACCCGGATTTGATATAAATTCAACATTGTCAAGTTCATACAATGCTTTTGCATATTCTTCAGGAACGGCAGGCTGCGGCTCAGCCACTCTTGAAGCATCGTGGTTTCCCGGAGCAATAATAATCTTGATGTCACTGCGTATATTTCCCAGAAATTTTGCCGCTTCATTGTACTGTTCGGTAATATCCTTAATTACAAGTTCCTTGTCCTGATTTGGATACACGCCAATACCATCCACAATATCTCCACCTATAATAAGGTATTTAACATCTTCAGCAACTCTTCTATGGTCTTCGGTACCGTATTCACAGTTGATCCAGTCAATAAACCTTTGGAAAGCATCTTCAAGAAATGTTATGCTTCCGATGTGAATGTCTGATAAAAACACTATTCCAAAATCCATTTTTTTATCCGGAATCCTTAAAACACCCGGATTAATGATTTCCTGACCGAATGCAAATGTTGCGTCATCACTCTTATTTGCAATAACGCCGACAACCTCATCCCTGACCAGTTTTTCAGCCTCGGCAAATAATTCCTCATTTTTATTTGAAAATAAAATGGAGATATTACCTGTATCATCTTCAAACTCAACAATCTTATGACCGTTTTTACTGGTTCTAATCTCACGTACCATAAGTATTAAGCTTAAACTGTCCATTCCATCATCAATATCGGCGATTTTAGTGTAGTTTCTAAGTTCAGGTCTTTTTGACAGGATATTGGCTAATTTTTCATATCTGCTTTTAAAATATGATATCAGGTTTTCAAGCTCACCGCTGGTGTATGATTTTTTACTTGTATCCTGGATGATTTCAAAATCATATTTAACATTGGTTTTTTGTTCGTTTCTTTTGAATTTAATTTTAGCATCCTGAATTGTTTCGGATGCTTCTTTAATGGTTTCATTAACATATTTTTCCTTTTCATCAGTTTCCTTTTTAAGGTTGCTGATGGAAGCCGGCTTTTCGGCAGTTTCTTTTTTGGTATCATGTGGTGTTTTATCAACCGGTTTAACTTCTTTTTTAATTTCAGGTTTATTTTCTTTAATTAAAGTGTCCTGATTTTTCTTTTTATCAGATGTTTTTGCACCTGTTATTTCATCAATAGTTTCACCACTAACGCAAACCAGGTCTTTTGAAGTAAACTTATCACTTTTTAATTTAACTATTAAAGTAGATGCAAAATCCAGAGGGTTTTCTGCAGAAATGACTTTATTGTAAGCTTCAGGTGATAGGTTTATTCCTTTTTTTGCAAATTTTAATAGAATTTTATTAGTTGACATATTGATAAAAAATTTATTTTTCTATGTTAATAAACTTTGAGAATTTTTGAAATCAATATTTATTTCCCTTTGAAAAATGGGTTATATTTATTTAATATTAAAAATAGAGTTTAATACATTATAATAAATTTAATATTTAAAAATTTTTTTAGATTGTGATAAAGATGGCAAATAAAATATTAAGAGTTGTATTAATAATAGTTCTATTCATTGTATTTTTTGAAATTGGACTTTTCAGTTCATATACTATTGTTACAGCCGAAGCTCCTAACATTCAGGGATTAGTAGATATGCAGATTTCAAAAGTCCAGGAAATCTTCAGTCCCGAAAAAGTTAATGATGCTTTAATAAAAGATCCGACTCCGATAAACATTACAAACAAAAAGGATGTCGCACTGAAAATGGAAGAGCTGTCGAAAGTAGATGGAGTAAATGTTGATTCAATGAATATAACAACATTCGATGACACTGATAACAAGAATTTAACAATAAATATCGAAGCGTTAGGTTATGCTTCACCGAATTCCACATCAGGTCAAATCATTATCAGTCAGGATCCTTCATATAAAGTAATAGCAACGGCGCAGGCTTCATATAAGGAAAATGGTCTGAGAGCAGATGAAAATACGGTAGCAATAACTTCAATTTTAAAATTGTATTAAGTGGTAGACATGATTAATGTAATTGGAATTGGTCAGAATAGAGACAACATGACTTTAGGTGCCTTAAAAGCTATTGAGGATTCAGATGTAATCATAGGTTATAAAAAATACATTAACCAGATTGAAGATTTGATTGAAGGAAAGGAAGTAGTTAAAAAAGGAATGGGCGATGAAATTGCCAGAGCAGAATTTGCAATTGAAAAAAGTCTCGAAGGTCAGACAGTTTCATTAATCAGTTCCGGAGACCCCGGAGTCTTTGGAATGGCAAATGTATTATATCAGATTGTAAGCAAGTATGAGGATGTTGAAATAAAGGTTTATCCTGGAGTATCAGCATTGAATTATGCATCAAGCCATTTGGGTGCACCTTTAAATGATTTTGCGGCTGTCAGTTTAAGCAATATTTTAACTCCCTTATCCGAAATAGAAAAAAAGTTGAAATATGCACTTGAAGCCAATTTGATTGTTGCAATTTACAATCCAATAAGTAAAACACGTAAAGAACCTTTCAGAAGGTTTAAACAAGCTGTTTTAGATATTAAAGGTGAAGATGCATTAATCGGTATTATAGACAGTACATATGAACCGCCTAAAACAACAATCGTTAAGGTCAGGGATTTAACTGAAGATATTGTGAACATGTCATGCACACTCATCGTCGGAAACGATTTAACCTATGTTCAGAATGACAAGCTAGTAACACCAAGAGGCTATGTTATTAGAACCGGAATCCATCCGTTATCACAAAATCATTATGAAAAATTTTTAAATGGAGAAATAGCACATGGACCAAACAGGGAATGTGAATTTTATCCCTGTCACTGGGATGGTCAGTACTGTGATTTCTGTTATTGTCCGTTTTACCCGTGTGGAGACTCTTCAACCGGAGGAGAATGGATTAAGGGTAAAGGTGTATGGAACTGTACAAACTGTCATTGGCTGCATGAAAAAGAAGCAGTTGAATGTTTAAGAGAACCTTTGGAAGAAATTCTTGAAGAAGTTGAAGATTTAAAAGCCAAGAAAAAAACTTTATTGAAACTTAGAAGAGCATGCTTATTAAAAAATAATCCGAAAGATCTTTAGGGGAATTTGAATTGTCAATTAAAAATCTTTTAATAGAAATGAAAAACATGTCGGAGTTAATGGTTGATTTAGCTTATTCGGCTATTTTATTTAACAGTAAAGCAGCAGCTGAAGAAGTTATTGCACTGGAAAATGAAGTTAACTCCATGAATTATGAAATTAAAAAGGAATCGCTGGTGGCGGCAAGGTCATATGAGGATGCCGAAAAATTAACAGCACTTCTTGAAATTGCTGAAGCCGCTGAAAGTATAGCAAATGCAGCTAAAGACATAGCTGATTTGGTAATCACAGGGTTTAAACCACATCCTGTATTTAAAATGGTAATGGAAGAATCTGATAAAAGTATTGTAAGAGTAACAATTGATGCAAATTCAGATTTGGCAAATAATACCTTGGGAGATTTACTATTGGTAAATCGTACCGGTATGAGAGTAATTGCAATTAGAAGAGGTTCATCATGGATTTATGGACCGGATAAACATACCATGCTCCTGCCGGACGATACATTAATTTTAAAGGGAACAGATGAAGGTGGAGATTTACTTGAAAAATTGGCTGCCGGAACCTGCTCACTGGAAGATATTCCGGAAGAATTAGAAGAAGACTAGAAAGCGTGATAATAATGATTATGGGTAGTGATATGTGTGACAGGCAAACGGAAGAAGATTCGCACTCCACTATCTGTAAAATTTTCTGAATTTTACGAAGAACACGGACATGTTATTAAAGAAAGTCTCGTTGCACTGCTGATATGTGCCGTAGGCGATTTGTGCGCAGGTGTTATTCTGGGCAAGATGACATTTTTCCTTGAAACATTCCCCGGCTTACTGGTAATTATCCCCGGAGCTATTGGAATGAGGGGAAATATTTTCGGTTCTTTTGCATCAAGATTGTCAACAAACCTGCACATTGGTATAATATCGCCGGAATTTGAATTTTCAGAGCAGCTGAACAATAACATATATGCTTCATTTGTTTTGACAATGGTACTGTCTATATTTTTAGCCATTGTATCTAAAGTTTTATGTATTCTGCTGCACCAGCCGTCAATGGAATTAATAGATTTCATGTTAATCTGTGTAATTGCGGGCATAATTTCAAATCTTATAATGCTTCCTATTACAATGTTTGTTTCATTTAAAAGTTTTGAGCATGGCTGGGATCCGGATAATATTACAAGCCCTATTATTGCGGCATTCGGTGATTTGTTTACCTTGCCGGCTATTATTGCTTCAATATTTATTCTTCAGGCAATGAATTTCAATATTCTTTTTAAGGATATTGTTCTTGTTATTATCCTGGTTGCAGTTATTGTCAGTTTTATTTATTGTTACAAACTGTCATATGAAACCAATACTATTTTAAAACAGTCCACACCGGTTTTACTGTTATGTTCCTTTTTAGGAGGGGCAGCAGGAGGTATATTAAATTCAGCAGTTGAAACACTGCTTACAAACCCGAGTTTACTAACTCTCTTGCCTCTGTTTTCAGGAGAAAGTGGAAGTTTGATAAGCATTTTAGGTGCTAGATTGTCATCAGGTCTTCACTCAGGTTTAGTGGAACCGTTTAAAAAACCTGAAGGCGAAGCGTTAAGTAATTTTGCAATCAGTTTCATTTTAGCGATTATAGTGTTCCCGTTAATTGGTCTTTTGGCTGAAGGGTCATCTTTCGCTTTAGGAGTAATCGGAGTCGGATTTGACAGGATAGTGGAAATATCCACTTTATCGGGTGTAATTTTAGTAGCAATTATGGTAATAATTGTTTATTATGTATCAATAACTTCATATAATAATAATTTGGATCCTGACAATATTGTAATTCCAATTTCAACAAGCATTACAGATTCAATTTCAAGTTTGGTATTGATTTCAGTTTCTCTGCTTTTGTTGGGTGTTTTAATTTAGTTAAGTAAAAAGAAATAGAATATTATTTTGATTAAAGAATAATTTTAAATCTAACATCAGACGATGTCGACAGCCATTAATATAATAATTTTTCAAAAAATAAGTAAAGAGAATTGGTAATTCTCCTTAATACCAGGCTTTAACAATGAATTCGCATTCATTTGTTCTAAAGTAGTCATAATGCAAGATATTGTCGTCAAAATTTTTGGGAACCGATACCAGCAAAGCTTTGGGATGCGGCTTGTCAAGATGAATAAATACCACGGCACTTGAATCGTCATAAAATTCTATTTCATTGTTTAAATAAATTTCATCAGATATTGCTGTCTGCCAGGGTTTTTCTTTAACGACTCTTGTACTGGCAACCATATATGATAAATCGTACTTTTCACAGTCATCAATTAACAGATAATAATCAGACTTTCTGAGATTGCCCGGAAATACCTTAAAGTAATTGCAGCTGTATTTATCCTGCGGGTGGTGTTTGTTGCATTTTCCACCATTTTCAAAATCCTTTAAAACGTAACTTTTAAAAAAGTCACATTTCACCAGTCTTGTAAAAGAAAAGACATCTCCCCTCTCATCGCTGTCACCGATTTTTACACTTGAAATAACACTGTCTTTCGGCTGCAATTCCATCGAAGTGTGGATTTTTGATGAAAACAGTTTTTTATATACTAATTTGTCATAGTCACTGCCAAGAGTTACAAGTTTTGAATAGGAAACGCTGTTGGGAATGATTTGGCCTCCGTCATTAATGATTGCAAGACCCGGTGTCCCCTTGCCGTATTCATTCCAGTTATCCGGAACTCCCGGATTGTTGATTAAATTATCAGCCATTTCAGAGATTAATTTCTCCATATTATTCACTTCAACGTCTTTCATAACCTTTTCAGTTGAGTTTTCAACTGATGTTAAAATCACGCCGAAGATTACAAGTATTATAATCAGACTTATGGCAATTTCAATAGCTTTCATTTCCAACCAACCCGTATTTTTTTCTGTGTGAGCTGTCCAAAATCAAACTGTCCCAGTCACTCGGATCTATTTTCGCACCGTTATAGTGGTCTGCAAACACCACATGGTCGGAACATGACAGGGATTCATTTCCAAGTGGTGTGTGGGTTTGAATAAACACTTCCATACCATAATGAGGACATTTGCCCTTGCCTTCGAGTCTGCATAAATAACAGCTTCCGTCAGCACTTTCATGAAAATATCCGGTATCCAGACAGTCTCTCAAGACTCCTGGGTCGCCATGGTGAATATAAGGATCATATGGACATTTCTTTATAGTCATCGGTGCTGTTGCTTCAATATAGGATTCGGGAGAGTCAAAATCATGTAAAAGCATATATGCCGATAAGGCGGTTTTATAATGAATCTTATCATCATATGCCATAATCCCGGATGCTATTGTTAACTTTGCAACAGGCAACGGATCTCTTAAACCTTCAATTGAAGCGTTACGCTCAACGATTTGTGAAAATTCATCCATATCTTTTTTACCATTCAATTTTACTTTAAACAGTACTTTCCACGGTGAATCTGTAGGTTCAACTGATATTACCTCGGATGACAAGTCAATGTCATATTTTTGTCTGAATTCTTCGTTTTTTGATATTAGAATTTTATTCAGGTTTTTCTTAATCTGGTCGGGACTGTCCCGCACCGGCAGACCGTTGTATACTTTTTGAGTGGCTTCAGCTATTGCGTCTCTTCCCAACACTTCCAGATTGGTCGAATAATCATCAATAATGTATTTGAAATTATCATTGGCTTCAGAGTCAATATTTGAATTTTGAATATAATTTAGTGTGGTTATGACAAAAATTGAGATTAATAAAAGCACTACAATCAAAATTGCCGTGGTGCCTACAATTATGTTACCTTTTGAGTCTAGTTTTTTCGGTTTCATTTTTAAAAATTTGGATGGTAATTTATAAATCAGTTGTTGAAGTGCGACTGTATGATTTTGCACAATTATGTATTACATTTCCTGAAATATCACGAAAGGAGTAATAAAAAAAATACTTATTTATATTATTGTTGAGATATTATACATATTGAAAATTATATAGGAGGCATTTTATATGTCCGATACTGTAAGAACATGGCGTCATATACAACAAAGATACAATCTTATAGGTTCCAAATGTAACACCTGTGGGGAAGTCTTTTTCCCATCACGTGTAGTATGTCCTAATTGCAGGAGAAAAGGAGACCTTGAACCTTTCCAATTTTCAGGAAAAGGAAAAATATATACTTATTCTATTATTAGATCAGCACCTGATGACTTTAAAAAATCAGCTCCATATGCTGTAGCTGTCATCGAACTTGAAGAAGGTGCAAAATTAACCACTCAACTCGTAGACTGTGATGTGGATTCACTTGAAATCGGTGACGATGTTGAAATGGTATTTAGAAGAGTTAGAGAAGATGGAGAAGACGGAGTAATCTCATATGGATACAAATTCAAAGTTATCAAATAATACTGCTGTAATTCTGGTAAGTCACGGCAGTACTTTGCCTTACGCTGAAGATGTATTCAGTGAAATTAAAGAGAAATTTATCAAAAAAACAGGCATCGCAACCGAAATAGGTTACATGAAGGTTTCACAACCTACAATTGCCGGTGCTGTTGAAATTCTAAAAGAGGAAGTTGACGATTTGGATAAAATCATCGCTTTACCGGTATTTCTGGCACCTGGAATTCACACAAACATTGACATTCCACAACTTTTGGGTTTAAAGCCTCTTGAAGTCGATCCGAGATGTCCGGATGGAAACTATCCTCCTGAACATTACCTGTCAACAGCCGGAGATGTTGATTTTGACGGTGAAATCGAGCTTTTAAGTTCAATAGGACCAAGAGATGAACTTTTAGACATTATTGATAAAAGGATTGGCGAAGCATTAGCCCAATCCGAGCTTGATGATGCTAAAACAGGAATTCTGCTTGTAACCCACGGTTCAAGATTGAACTATAATAAGGAATTTGCAACAGAATTATATAACAAATTCGAAAAGACCTGTGATTTGCCGTCAAGCTTTGGTTTTATGGAATTATGCGGTCCAAGCATTCCCGAATCAATTAATAAATTAGTCGATGAAAATGATTTGGAAAGACTGGTTGTCGTACCTGTCTTTATCGCTCCCGGAATGCACACAACTCATGATATTCCACACATTTTAGGATTATTGGAGGAACATGAGCATTCTCATTCCCATGACCATGGACACGGACATGACCACTCACATGACCTCACTCCTGTGGAATTTGAAGGAGAAATCCTATATCCGGAGCCTATTAAATCGGATGACATTTTAATTGACATTTTGATTTCAATGGTTGAAGAAAAACTATAAATTTTTTCCATATATTTTTTTGAAAAATTTTTTAATCAATGTAACTTAATAAAATTTAACTTAAAATTTAATCATGGTTGATAATTATGACAGATAAAAAAACAGGAATATTGCTTTTAAGCCACGGTTCAAGATTGGACGATGGTGAAGAAGTAATTAAAGCTTATAAAGAAATGTATGCAGAAGAATTCCCTGACATGCCAGTGGAATACGGATTTATGGAAATTAGAAAGCCGGGCATCCCGGAAACAATTAAAAAATTAACTGCTGACAATGATTTGGAAAGAATCATTGTAGTACCGGTATTTGTCGCACATGGATTACACACAAAAAGGGATATTCCAAAATTGCTAGGCATAGAAAGTGATTTTGATGAGGATGAACACGGACATCATCATCACCATCATCATGACCACGACCACGGACATCATCATCACCATCATGACCATGATGATGAAGAAGTCGAATTTGACGGTGAAATCATATTAACCGACCCTCTCGGAATCGATAATAGAATGTATGAAATTATAAAAGACAGAGTTTCACAACACTTGTAAGGTTAAATATCTTAATATTTAAGCAGATTGTTGATTGGATATCATAATTTTTCCATAATAGATAGGGTTTTTTACAAACCCTAAACTTTTTTTAAATACATTTATTTAATTTAAAATCTATACTAATATTTATGACTCTAAAAGTCTCGGATATTGGTGAAAAAGAATTAGTCAAATATATTCAAGCTAATTCAAGAACTATTACTCAAGATGACACGGCTATAACTGAATTTGGTTCCACAAATCTTATTTCTACAACTGACATGTTAATCCAGTCAAAACATTTCCCGAATAATATGTCATATTATGATATGGGATTTAAAGCCGTAACGGTTAATGTAAGTGATTTGGCTGCAATGGGGGCAGATACTTTAGGTTTTTTACTTGCAATTGCACTTCCAAAAGATTTGGAGGTTGAATCCTTTAAACAGATTATTGAAGGTGTCCTCAGCGCCTGCAAATATTATCAAATCCCCTTAATCGGCGGTGATACAAACGAAGCATCAGAAATAATCATAACAGGAACCGCACTGGGCCTTACAGATAAACCTTTAATGAAAAATACATACAATACCGGTGATTTAATTGCAATCACCGGAAATATCGGATTTTCAGCTTTAGGATTTGAAATTGAAACTTTAAACAATGTTTACACTCAAAAGGCATTAAAACCAAAAGCTAGAATAAAAGAGGGTATTGTTTTAAAGGATTACGCATCATCGGCAACAGACATTACCGATGGGCTTGCAAGTGAGTTATATGAGATAAAAAGAGACGGTTTCGGGTTCATGATTTATGAAGAACTGTTAAATGTCTCCGATGAGTATAAAACACTGGCTGATAAATTAAACATGGACTATCTTGATTTAATGTTGCATGTTGGCGAAGACTTTGAATTACTTTTCACAATCACAAAGGAGAATTTAGAAAAACTGCCGATTGACTGTAGAGTAATTGGTGAAGTAACTGATTCAGATGTCATCGAATTGACCTTGGAGAATGGTTTTGTTGAAAAAATAAAGAATAAAGGTTATGAACATTTATGTTAGTGGATAATCAATTTTATAAAAAAAGTTCCAAGACTCAAAAGATCCGCTGTGAGATTTGTGCTAATTATTGTAAAATAGCAGATGGTAATGTTGGAGTATGCAGACAGCATAAAAACATTAACGGTGAGTTATTTGATGAATCATATGGAATTGTTTCATCTTTAAGTCCCGATCCAGTTGAAAAAAAGCCGCTGAATCATTTTTTACCGGGAACTTTTACATATTCAATTGGAGGTTTTGGATGTAACATGACATGTTTGCACTGTCAGAACTATATGATATCACATGAGTATGGAAATTTTTCAAGAGGTATTAAAATAACGCCAGAAGCGATTGTGGAAAATGCACTTAATTACAATTGCAAGTCAATTGCTTGGACCTATAATGAACCTACGATACACTTACCTTTCAGCAAAAAAACTTCACTGCTGGCAAAAAGAAACAACCTGAAGGTAATATATGTTACCAACGGATATTTCTCAGACAAATCAATAGAGGAGATTTTAACCTTTGTTGACGCGTTCAACATAGACCTAAAGGCGATGTCAGGAGATTTCTATAAAAAAATATGTGGAGCTGATTTGGACATTGTTTTGGACAATATCAAAAGAATCCATGATGAAAATAAACATCTGGAAATAACAAATTTAATAATTAATGATTATAATGACTCTATCAATGAAATTACAGAGTTATGTGATTTTATTGCTGATGAACTGGACTACAATGTTCCTCTCCACTTTTCAAGAGCATTTCCATATTATAAAATGAGGGATATTTTCCCAACAAGACCTGAAATTTTGTTTAAGGCCCGTGAAATTGCATATGAAAAAGGGATTAAGAATGTGTATTTGGGAAATATTTAGAGTGATGGTATCCCATTTCACAAAATAGGTTACACATTAAAATTTCACTAACTTAAAATAAGAAAAAAAGTTAGTTATTCTCCAAAACTAACTCTTTCGAATTTTTCTAATGTTTTAAGTGATTTGGTGGCGTCAACTCCAACTTTGGTAGTTGTTCCATCGCTTTCGGCAACCGGATCAAGGGAAGAACCCCTTACATTAGGAACAATCATAATGTCACGGTCACCTTTTACACGTGTAGATATTGCATATTCAACATCTTCTGCATCGAATATATTGACATCTGTATCTACCGCAACGCAGTGTTTAAGTGAAGGATGAGCAGACAGTGCAGCCATAATGGCATTTTTACCATCACCTTCAGTTTGTTTGTTAATTGAAACAACTGCATGTAGCCAGCAGCAACCTCCTTCAGTTAAAACAACATTTTCAACTGTTGGAACCGCATTTTTAACGGCTTTAAATATTCTAGGTTCCTGCGGAAGACCTTGCAATAACTTATGTTCAAAACCTGCAGGGATAATCGCATGATAACATGGGTTGTCCTTTTTAATGTGCATTTTAGTTAAGTTAATGATTGGCTGGTCACGAATAATGTCATAAGTATCAGTTAAATCCACAAACGGACCTTCAGCAACGGTTTCGGTCACTGAAATCTTACCTTCCAGGATGATGTCTGCCTGTGGAACTTCCAAATCTCCGCATTTAATAAGTTCAAGCTCACCGTCCTTAAACGCATTTGCAACTTCCATTTCATTGTAATCAATTGGTATTGAAGTTGTACTTGCAAGCAGAATTGCAGGATCCATTCCGATAGCTATTGCAATATCCAGATCCTCACCAGTTTTTTGAGCATTCTGGAAGTAGGTATAGAGATTTCTAGGTACAATTCTGATAACCAGTCTTTTGTTGTCAAGAACCATCATACGATGAATTGAAGCATTTTGAATACCAGTTGCAGGGTCACGTGCAAACACGACACCTGCAGTAATGTAAGCCCCCCCGTCCCGTTTATAATGAGTTAAAATAGGGATTTTATCCAAATCAACATCTAAAGTATTATAGTCAGAAAAATCAGTGAATTTATCTACTTTAACAGGGTTTTCCATTGCAGCAATGATTTTTTCAGTAATTTCTGAAACTTCACAGTTGATTGATTTTGCAATCTTTGCACGTGTATTGCAGATTCCGGTTATTACCGGCATGTCAAAGCCCCTGACATTTTTTACAATTACAGTGTCTTTGGGGTATTGCCTTAGGACTTTTGATATTTCATATTCAGAGGATAATTCATCTGTAATTTCTATAATGTTTTCGTCTGTAAAATTCATATCAATCACTTTTAAAGGTTAATTTTTTTGTCTTTTAATTTGTCAAGAAGGTCAACCATTTCGGGATTGCCTATGCCTATTATTTCACCCGCCAGCACTGCAGCATTTTTACCGTTATTTATACCCACGGTTGCAACAGGCACTCCCGGCGGCATGCTGACAGTTGTAAGCATGTAATCGTCACCGTTTTCATTGGTGCATGGAACTCCAATAACAGGTCTTGCTGTAAGGCCTACAATGCCTCCTGTAACCTGCGAGGAGTTGGAGCTGACTCCAATGAAAATTTTAGCATTTTTCATTGATTTAACATAGTCGTGGAATTTTTTATTTGATCTAATCGGACAGACCACTTTCATGTCATATGTGATTTTAAGCCTGTCCAAAATCTTGGTTAATTTTTTAGCGGTTACAACGTCATTTTGTCTTCCAACGATAATGGCTACTTCAGCATCTTTATTTTTACAGCCGCCGTTCTCTTCATCTGCATGGACTTTATTTATTTCAAGGTCTTTAATTCTTATAAAGTCATTTTTAATAAACGGTCTGTTAATCGGTTGGACAAGATTCTCATTGCTTTCAATAACCTTTTTAGCATATTCTTTTCTTAGCTTAATGATTTTTTGATGAATTTCATCATCATGAAGACCAATGAATTGTGCAGCAAGTATTGCGGCATTGTCTCCCCTGTCTATTCCGACAGTAGCAATAGGAGATGGGTAAGGCATTTGAACAATTGACTGCAGAGCGTCCACGCCGCCGGTTTTGACATCAACCGGAACTCCGATAACCGGTCTTGGCGTATAGGCAGCAATTGAACCCGGCAAGTGCGCCGCCAATCCTGCAATTCCAATAAACACTTCAATTCCAGCATCAGTAGCCTGAGTTACAATTTCACGAACAAGATTAGGTGTTCTGTGGGCTGATGCTATTTTTAAACTATATGGTATTTCTAATTTATCCAATATGTCCATTGCTTTATTTGCAATGGAAATATCTGATCCGCTTCCAAGAATAATCATTATTTTTGGTGTCATTTTAAAAATCCCTTCTAAAAAATGAATATTAAATATAGATTATTTTATTATAAGTCATTAATAAATTTAATAAGATTTTTGCAATTTTGATTCAGATTTGTATAATTCACTATATAGATATTTTTCAAACAAATCGTTGAATGTATAAATTATAATTAAAATCACAACACTTTGTCCGGTAAAATTAATTAAATTATCATTGAAAGATTAATTCTATTTCTTTTAGTGTCGACATCGAGAACCTTAACATCAACAATATCTCCAACGCTTACAATATCAAGAGGGTGGGTCACGAATTTATCAGCAACCAGTTGTGAAATATGCACAAGTCCGTCCTGATGAACGCCAATGTCAACAAAAGCACCAAAATCAACAATGTTTCTAACGGTACCCTGCATTATCATGTCCCTTTCCAGATCATTGATGGACAGAACATTTTTTCTTAAAACAGGCTTCGGCATGTCCTCACGGGGGTCACGGCCTGGTTTTTTAAGTTCCCTGATAATGTCTTTAAGGGTTTCTTTTCCAACACCCAGTTCCTCCGAGATTTCTTCAACATTGATGTTGTTCAGTCTCAGTGAATTTGAGCCGATATCATTGACGGAGTAATTCAACCTGTCGAGAAGTTTCAATGTCACATCATATGATTCGGGATGTATTGTAGTATTGTCAAGGGGATATTCGGGGTTATCGATTTTTACAAAACCCGCACATTGTTCAAATGTTTTTTTACCCAGTTTTGTAACATTCAGTAATTCCTTTCTGGACTTGAAGCTACCGTTCTCTTCACGGTATCTGATAATGTTTTTAGCGGTTGCGTTTCCAATCCCTGAAACATAATTGAGCAGGCTGACGGATGCGGTATTCAAATCAACTCCAACCTCATTAACTACCTTTTCAACAACACCGGTTAAAGATTCATTCAGCTGTTTTTGATTCATGTCATGCTGATATTGACCGACACCAATTGATTTAGGGTCAATTTTAACCAGTTCAGCCAATGGATCCTGCAGTCTTCTTGCAATTGAAACCGCACTTCTCTCACCTTCTGAAAATTCCGGAAATTCTTCATCGGCCAATTTACTTGCCGAATAAACAGATGCTCCTGCTTCATTAACAATAATGTATTCCACATTTGTGTCTCTGATAATCTGAGCCACAATCTCTTCAGATTCTCTTGAAGCTGTTCCGTTACCGATGGCTATTACATTAATGTTGTATTTGTCAATTAATCCTCTGACAACATTAACAGATTCCTTAACTTTATTCTGTGGTGCTGTCGGATAAATCAGTGCAGTATCAAGGACTTTACCCGTTTTATCAATTATTGCCAGTTTACAGCCGGTTTTAAAAGCCGGATCCCACCCCAGAATAGTTTTTCCCACAAGGGGACTTTCCATCAAAAGCTGATTCAGGTTTTTGGCAAACACTTCAATGGATTTTTCCTCAGCCCTTTCGGTCAGGTAACTTCTTATCTCACGCTCGATTGCAGGAGAAATCAGTCTCTTATATGAATCTTTAACGGCATCTTTAATTATTGGGGTAGTGTATCTGTTGTATTCAATTTTTTCAGGTATTTTTGAGACATTTTTAAGCATATGGCGGTTCAGATATTTTAAAATCTCATCACTGTCACAGCTGATATTTACCTTAATGATGCCTTCCTTTTCAGCCCTGTTTATGGCTAAAATCCTGTGGGGAGGAATTCTTTTGACATTTTCCGAGTAGTTATAGTAGAGGTCATATTCTGTTGATGTGTCTTTATCCTTTGCTTTGGTTTCGATTTGACCGGTATGAAAAGTATTCTGACGGATTTTCTTTCTAAAAATTGAATTGTCAGCTACAATCTCGGCAATGATGTCTTGTGCACCTTCAATTGCCTCTTCAGGGGTTTTAACTTCATCCGTAACATACTTTTCA
>CACZNW010000174.1 GCA_902782595.1 uncultured Methanobrevibacter sp.
GCATCAGTATGAAATAGGACAGTGCCAATTTTTTTGATTTAGTATGAAAAAAACTTTCACTCCAACTCTTTATTAAATTTAACTATTTTTAAATAGAATTAAAAATTCAAAACTAACTTTCATCAAAAAATTTCAAATCAACAAAGTTTTTGAAAGAGTCTTTGAACGAGATTGCAAAAGTATAATATGTAATGAACTACTATAATTATAGTACAGAGAGAATGTAAATTATAGATAATATTTTGTATTATGTTGTAAATAATATTCAATAAGGAGTTTTTAATATGGGATTATTTGATTTTTTGAAAAAGGATAAAAAACCAAAATCCAGCACTGGATTGAATACAGGAAATTATTGGATTGATAATGTGGATAATCTCCCTATAGAGGGCATTGCAAATAATCGTGATGAGGCTTCCCTTAAAAACATTCTTAAAAACGATTCAAATATTCACCGCCGTACTTTTGCATTGGCGATTCTATGGAATATAATCGATAAGGACCACGACCAGTTCAGTGAATATTTTGCCGAGCTTGCAGTTGAACTTGGTTTGACTATGAGTGATGTGGAAAAGATTATGGATGACTATATTGATTTCCAGAAAGCTTTACATGTAATTAAGAAAGTATTGGAATAATATAATTCAATACTTCAATATTTTTTTTCAACCGTTTTTCAGGGTGATGATTATGAAGGTGCAAATCCTAAAACAGCTTGATAAAATAGAAAAGGAAAAAGATATAACTGTTTTATATGCCTGTGAATCCGGTTCAAGGGTATGGGGATTTGACAACAGCAAAAGCGATTATGACATACGATTTATATTTAAGAGAAATAATCTTAAGGATTATCTGACATTATCCGATAGGGACGATGTAGTTGAGGTAATGTGCGGAAACCTTGATATTGTGGGATGGGATGTAAAAAAAGCATTGTTTTTACACTACGGCAGCAACCCTAATCTTCGTGAATGGTTAAAAAGTCCTGTTGTATATGTTGATTTCAGGCAAGATATTTTTAAAGACCTGCCGGATTTCGACAATGCCATTCTGAAATATCACTACCTAAACATTGCAAACAACAACTGGAGACGCCTATCCGGTATGGAATCTGGATTATCAGAGAAAACTGTAAAACTCTACCTGCACATTATCCGGTGCATATTGACCTGGATGGTAATCAACGACAAAAACAGTCCCTCAGTAAATATATATGGCCTCCTAAAGCAGGTAAACGGACTGGACAGTGAAATTATCAGAAATATTGAAGGGCTTATGGAATATTACAAAAACGGCTGCAGGGGAGATTTCAATCTGGAAACTGCTGATTCATGGATAGGTGACTGTTTGAAAACGATGAAAATGGATTTTCCTAAAAAGGGGAAAACCCCTGATTTAGAGATGTATGATGAGAGATTTTTCAGGATAGTAACGGGGTAAAATTGAAAATCTTTTTTAACTTTCAGTACTAAAAATATAATTATATGGTGATATGATGGAATTTGATGAAAGACGTATCGATTTGGTTAAAACTTCTATTAAAAACGTAAGTTCCGGTCAAAAAATCATTTCAAAATCATTGGACTATAAGATTCATGTTCACTGGCCAAAGGAAGATGAATATCTGGGAAATGAATCCATTCTGGATCATATGACCTGTGATGACGCTAATTGGTTTTATGAAAATGATGGAATAATGGTTGTTGAGCGTGAAATACCAAAAGAGGATTATGAACTTGAAGACTTGGAAAATTTAGAGGACAATATAAAAACAGAAAAAGTCAAGGTCGTTAAACTTAAAGTTCACACAAGAAAAGATGAAGGTCCATTAATTGACCTGGCCAGAAATAACCCTGAACCTCATGTCAGAATAGCTGCAATTAAGAAAATAGAAAACAGCAGTGTCTTATGCACCATACTTTCTGATGAATCCGAAGAAAAAAGCGTAAAGCAGGCATGTCTGGACAGGTTAAGTGAACTCTACATTGAATGACTATCCTGCAGTCCATTGAGGAAGTGCTGATTATGGAATTTAGCGAAACAATTGATTATGGTATTCATTTGGGTATCACAAAGAATTTCATTGCCAAGGCCGAGGGAAACGGAACCGTAGTAATCCCCAATATCCTCAACAATAAGAACTTTATAAGTTCAGCTGTATACATTAACATGAATGGTAAGAAATTCATTGGAGATAAGGCTTTAAATAAGATGGCCGCTGATCCTAGAAACGGTTTTTCAGAGTTTAAGCTAAAAATGGGTTCTGATTATGTATACGAATTTGAAGCAACAGGAATAAAAATGACTCCGGCAGAATTGTCTTCTGAAATTCTTAAAAACTTAAGGTTAACTGTCCGGCAAAAATATCAAAAAGATTTGAGGGCTGCAGTAATTACCGTGCCTTCTGACTTCAATATTTCTCAAACAAAAGCCACAAATGAAGCTGCAAAACTTGCCGGTTTTGAAGAAGTGGTTCTTCTGCAGGAACCTGTTGCAGCGGCGATGGCCTATGGATTTGACACTTCAGATGAAAACGAAACATGGTTAATATATGATTTTGGCGAATCCACATTTGACGTTTCAGTCGTGAAAAAATACGGGGATGACATAATGAACATTAACAGCGTCGCCGACGGATATCTGGGAGGCAAACTCATTGACTGGGACATTGTCGATAAAATATTTGCTCCTGCCGTAATTAATGACATTGCCGGAATGAATGACTTTAACCGTCGAAATGTTTCATACCTCAAACAGTTCGCTAAACTCAAAAAAGCAGCAGAAAACGCAAAAATCGAATTGTCAAATGAAAAATTAACAGAGATTGAAATAGAAAACTTCACAATAACTCCAGATGGTGAATTTCATGATTTTGAATATGGTATGACTAGGAAAGAGTTGGACGAAATCATGAAAACCTATGTTGACCGTACCATCACTCACTGTAAAAAGGCATTAGACGAAGTTGGCTTAACTTCAGGTGATGTTACCCGAATCATTCTTGCAGGAAGTTCAACCTTAAGCCCCTACATCCATGAAAGACTAAAAGAGGAATTCAATATAACTCCTGATTATTCAATTGATCCTCAAACGGTCATTGTAAGGGGAGCGGCAGTTTTTGCCGGCCAAAAAAGATGCGGGTAAACAGTTTTTCATGAAACATCTCATATTTCATGATTAAACCGTAATCACCTTTGACAGGTTTCTTGGCTTGTCCGGATTATATCCCATTGCCAGTGTCACGTAATATGAAATTAACTGCAGGGGAACTATATAAACCAGCGGAGCTATCATATCATCAACTTCGGGGTTTATTTCAAAAAAGATTTCCGAATTTTCTCTTATTTTATCATCACCCTCTGCACCAACACTTATGACAACTGCTCCTCGTGCTTCAACCTCCTTTAAATTGGTCATGGTTTTTGTATAATCCTCTCCTGGAGGTATTATTACAAAAACAGGTACGGTTTCATCAATCAATGCCAGAGGACCGTGCTTCAACTCTCCTGCAGCATATCCTTCGGCATGAATGTATGTGATTTCTTTCAGTTTGAGAGCCCCTTCCAGTGCAGTGGGATATGAAAAACCCCGTCCCAGATAAAATGCATGCCCTTTGAAGTCATAACTTTCACACAGCTTTCTTATATCCTCTCTTTTTTTGGTTATCTCATCAATGTATGCCGGAACTTTGTATAATTTATCAATCACCTCATCGTTTTCAGCCAGCAATCCCGCAAACAAATAGATTGCGGTAAGCTGTGCAACATATGTTTTTGTTGCAGCCACTCCGATTTCAGGACCTGCCTGAGTTTGAATAACATACTCCGCTTCCTCACTCATTGCCGAACCTGCAACATTCACTATTGCCAGTGTTTTTGATGTTTTATTGGCCTCTTTTAAAGCCATTCGTGAATCATATGTTTCACCTGACTGTGATATGAAAATCACCAGAGTATTTTCATCCCAGGTTTTTGCCGTGTATCTGAATTCAGATGCAATTACAACGTCACAGGCAATTCCCACCAGTGATTCAATCAGGTATTTTCCGGTTATTGACGCATGATAGGATGTTCCGCACGCTACAAAGCAGATTCTTTTAACATCTCCAATTTCTCCGATGATTTTCTCGATTGATGCTTTTTGTATCAGAGTGTTTTTAACGGCACATGACTGCTCCACGATTTCCTTTATCATAAAATGCTTATAACCTTCCTTTTTAGCCATTTCAGGTGTCCAGTCAATATATTTTGACTTCCATTCTATTTCTTCACCCTTTTCATCAAGAATTCTGATGCCCTTACGGGTAAGTATTGCAGTTTCACCATCTTTCAGCCTTATAATATTTCGGGCATATTCAAGCACTGCAGGAGTGTCTGATGCAGCGAAATATCCCTTCTCGCCATAGGCAATGATTAACGGTGAATATTTTCTCACCGCCATCAGTTTGTCTGGTTCAGCTTTTGATATTGCAGCAATTGCATAAGATCCTCTGATTCTGGTTGTGCATTTTCCAAGAGCCTCCTCTAAATTCAATCCTTCATCCATGAACTTTTTAATCAGATGAGGTATGACTTCGGTATCAGTTGATGACCTGAACGTGTGGCCCTCTTTTATCAGTTCAGCCTTCAGTTCGCTGTAGTTTTCCAGGGTTCCGTTGTGAACAACGGCCACGCTTCCTGTGTCATCCAGATGAGGATGGGCATTTTCATCGGTGGGTTTTCCGGCCGATGCCCATCTTGTATGGGCAATTCCGAAACTGCCATCCATATCTTTAAGATTTAATTTAGCATCAACGCTTTCGATACCTCCCCTTGCTTTTTTAACTTCTATTTCACCGTTAAAGGTGGCCATTCCAATGGAATCGTATCCTCTGTATTCAAGCATGGATATGCAGTTAAAAAGGACAGGTGCCGCTTTTTCGTTTTCTTTCAATATGCATCCAACTATTCCGCACATTATTCAATCACCTCTGTTTTTAATTTCATGTTTATCTGTTGTTTTTAATGTGTATAAATTGAACAAATATTTTACTTTATCCATAAAGCTTTAATTTTAACCTAAAGCATTTGCTTTAGTTAATTTAATAAGGTTCAATGATATAATTTCTAATATGCATGAAATGATTTTGGAGAAACTCAGAAAAATTGAAAAAAGGCAAAATATTACTGTCCTTCTTGCTGTTGAAACCGGCTCAAGAGCATGGGGATACGCCAATGACAATTCGGATTATGACATCTGTTTTATGTATAAACAGAATGACATTTCCAGATATCTTGTACTGGATAAATATAAGGACGTTTACAGCGAAAATGGTGGAATGTTTGATTTTACAGGATGGGACGTTAAAAAGGCATTATATCTCCACTTCAAAAGCAATCCCAATATGAGGGAATGGATCATTTCTCCGGTAAAATACATTCCGGACGAGACAGGAATCTTTAAGGATTTGCCGGATTTCAATCCTAAAATACTGAAACCCCATTATTTCGGACTTGCCAGTAAAACAAACAAAAAATACATTGAAGGCAGTGATTTAAGGGATGTTAAAATTGTTAAAAAAACGCTGTATGTAATCAGATGCACACTTGCCTGGCAGTTAATCGACAGGGGAATGCTTCCTCCGGTAGATTTTGATGAGCTAATCAAGTTAAATGAACTGGAAAGTGAGTTAAAGGAAGCAATTTTAAATTTAAAAGAATCCTATTCACATCTGACTATTGACAATGTTTCGAAGGAGGATTGGAATTTAATTCATTTATGGATAAACGATTCCCTTGACAAATTTTCAATTGATAAAATAGAATCTTCAAAACGCAGCATTGACGACTATAACCGTAGATTCCAGCAAATAATCGGTTTAATATAGTCCTTTTTAGGGATTCACAGCTATTAAATTGGGGGTGGTGAAATGTGTTTTGGTGAAATAAAAGTCACAGTCGGTGAAAGCTTCAGATATCTTGATGATTTAATTCGCAGCGGCAATAAAAATATTGTACTTGACACCAACATTGTTTTAAATCCCGAAGAGGAATTGAAATATAAAAAAGGCATTGATGTGGACGTTGATGATATTGTAATTGACGGAAAAAATCACATAATATATGCAGGTAACAAAACCCGGATTTTCAACGTTACCGCAAAAAACGTTACCATAAAAAACTTCCTCTTAAGGGAAGGCTTTTCACAGGACGGAGGTGCAATTAAAATCAGTAATGCTGATGTTTTGATTGAAAACGTAATGTTTTTAAGATGCAATGCAAAAAATAATGGAGCAGGAATTCATATCCGCAAAGGAAAGTTAAATTTAATGGAATGTTCCTTTCTAAAAAACAAATCAAGACGTGGCGCTGCCCTTTACAGTGATGACAGTCTTGTTTCAATTGAAAAATCCCGCTTCAGATACAATATCGGATTTACCAATGGAGGAGCCATAAGAAAAAATGCCGGTGAGCTGAAAATAAGTAACTGCCTTTTTTCACACAACAAATCCCGATATGCAGGTGCAGTATTCAGCTACATGGGAAAACTGCAGTTGGAAAAATCAGCTTTCCACAACAACATCGTTGTATTGGACGGAGGTGCAATAAGAAGCTACCGCGGAGATTCAGACATTTCAGAATGTAATTTTCTATCAAACAGAGCATCTCTTGGAGGGGCGTTATCCGTAATCTCCGGAAGAAATCGGGTTGCGTTATCTGAGTTTAGAGACAACGTTGCCATTGATTCGGGAGGTGCAATAGGATGTGATTCGTGTCTTGAAATTACTGGATGTGATCTGTCATATAACAGGGCGCTTGGACTTGGAAGGGGTGGTGCGATATATAATATTGACAGAATCCGAATTCGGGATTCCATATTCTCCCATAATACGGCATGTTTTGGAGGAGCCGTCTATGATTCCAACTTGTTCAGATCCCGCTTAAAAATCAGTGATTGTGAATTGTCCTTCAACAGGGCTCATGATATCGCAGGAGCCATTTTTGGGTTAATCGGTACGGAGCCTGAAATTGAAAACTGCACATTCAATGCAAATCTCTCAAAAGATGATTAGTAGAGTTTCATTCGTCGTGAAGTCTGTCCAATATTTCCAATTGATACGGTTTTACTTTATTGTAATTTTCGGGTGTTTTTAAAAGAATGTCAAAACATTCAAGTGATTCCTCAAGTCTGTTCATTCTTCTAAGCACAATGCCTTTGTTAAAAATGGCATAGTGATAGTTTTCATCAAGACTAAGGCATTCGTTGAAACATTCAAGAGATGATGTGTAATCGTCAAACAGAAACAGCACGCATCCCTTCTCGTTTAACGTGCCTATTTCATTCCCATCGTTTTCCAGAATCAGATTCATAATGGTCAGTGCCTGTTCGGGGTTTTCTTCAATCAGAAGCAGTCTTAAACTTTTAAGCTTCAGTTTGTCAATACGGGAATCTCCGATTTCCGGGGTTTTGATTAGCAGTTCATTTTGAAGAACTGATTTGATTTCATTTATCTGTGACTGAACTGAATTCTTGCAGTTCGCATCGGCTTTAACGGCATTGTGATAACATTCAAGTGCATCCCATAATCTGTTGGATTTTTTATAATCATTGCCCTGTTTTATCAGGTCATTGGCTTTCTGATTGTAGTCTGAGGGGTTGATTTCAATGTTGCCGTTAATCATTTCTTGAATTTCATTTTTAAGTATTGTAACGATTGGGTTCAAATCGGGATTGAGCTGTATTGCCTTGTTGTAATAGAAAAGAGCGCGTTCGTATTCCTTTTTGTTTTTGCATATTATTCCCTTGCTTATAAGTGCAGAGGGTGTTTTTTTTTATTGAGAGTGAGTAATCAAAATATTTTTCTGCATCCCTCATGCGGTTCAGTTTCATCAGTGACGATCCTTTCCCGTTAATGGCCTCTGTGTTGTCCGGTTCTCTTTCAAGAATTTCGTCAAATATCTCAATCGCCTTTGCAGTGTCATTGTGCATGTAATATAATGCATTTTCTATTTTGTCTGTGTTTTTGCTAGTTTTCATATACATAAACTCATAAAAATTATTAAATATCTAAAAAAATAGGGGGAATTTTTGTTTAAAAAAATCAGCATTATAATACTTTGACAATAAGAAAAATGAGAATTTAAAATTAAATAAATAAATAAAATATTTTTCAGCCATTATTTTAACACCTATTAATGACTTTTATTAAACATCATTAATAAATAACATAAAGCAATTGCTTTCATTTCAAAAAAAGCAGGTATAAGAGTGATTAAACTCTTATAAATCTTTGAACTGTTTTGATTCCATTTGTGTCAATTCGTCTTTGTGTTCTATCGCATGTCTTTTTGTAGCCAGTATCTGCATTACGGTGAACACCAGTGCTGTGGCTACAAATGTCAGGTGAAGCACTATTCTCCAGAATTCGGTAGTCGGGTCAAGTGATGCAATATTTAAAAAGTCCTGCAGTAACTGGATAAGGGAGATTGCCACAACTGAACCTATTATTTTAAGTTTGAGTCCTGAAAAGTCCAGATTGTTCATCCATGAAAAATCATCTTCGAGGCGGTCAACGGCGTTGATTTTGGATATGAAATTTTCATAACCTGACAATGCAACAATCAAAACCAGATTTGCAATCAGTGTTAAATCCAGAAGTTCCAGTATTCTCATAATCCATTCATTATATGGAAGTGTTTGCATTACCAGAACAAATTCATATACTTCGCCTATGAATCTGAATAATATCAGTATAAGAACAATGATTAAAAGAACATATATCGGAGCCAGAATCCATCGGCTCAGTATTAATATCCGTTCAATTAGTTCTTCCACCTTATGTTTTATATTATGTAGTGAAATGTTAATCACCTCTATTAGATATATTTTTAAAAGTTGTCGTTAAAATAATTTTTCAATGAAAGCATTATATTAATTTGATTTAAGTATGATTGGAATTATATAATTTAATTGTGAACAGTCTTTTTTCATACTATTACTTTCAGGGAGGAAAATATTTTGAAAATAATGTTTGTCTGCACTGGAAATACGTGCAGAAGTGCAATGGCTGAAGCAATATTTAAACAAATGGTAACTGAAGATATTGAAGTTTTATCTTCAGGAATAATGGCTGAAAACGGAAGAGCTCCTTCAAAAAATACTCTTGAAGTCTGCAGGGCTCACGGAATTGACATTTCAAATCACAGGGCAACCTACTTTAAGGATTCAGATATCGTCGATATGGATTTGGTTCTGACATTTGAGGAGTATCACAAATATAAAATAGAAATATACTATTCTGATTTTGAAATCTTCACGGTTAAGGAGTTCATAGGTGAGTATCCCATTGACATCGCCGACCCGGTCGGAGGAAATTACAATGTCTATGAAGCCTGCTTTTGTGAAATAGTAAGGGTATTGAAAAAGGTAAATCTAAAAATCTGCAAACAGTGGTGAAAAAATGGGGTTAGCTGATCTGTTTAAAAAGAATTATGCAAAGGAATTCAAGGAAGCCTTTGAAAATGGTGATTTTGAGAATTTACACATTATAGTTCAAAAATGGCTTGAAACATCATCTGACGATGCCAATCTTACACTGGCAATGGTTATACTGGGATGTGCATCACAGAATGTTGAATTTACCAAAACATTTGAAATGTATTTGAGTGCATCGGATGAAACACCTGCCGACCCGTCATTATCCGACTGGTTTAACTCAAAAGCCATTGAAATGATGGAAAAACGCACCAATGAAGACATTGGATTTGATGAAATGTTCAACAACAGATACAAATCAAAATCTGCTTCAAACGATTATGCGGAAAAATTTCTTAATCTTTTGGAAAGCATAATTGACTGCAATGGAGGTAGTGTTGATGAAATGAGGTCACTTTTAAAAAAATGGGGTGAAGAATGCCCCGATGATGCCAACATGCACTGTGCATATGTGATTTTGAATGCGGTCAAATCTTCAAAAGACGAAATTGATGAACATGTAAAAAAAGCAAAGGAATGCAGTCCGGGTGATAAGAACTCATACGCCAAACTGCTGGCCTTAATGTATAAGATAATAGAGCAGAGGGGGTTATAAAATGTTATATGATCGTGGTACTGGATGGTGTGACTGGGAACTGGATAATTTCAAAGACAGGATTTCCTACATAGATGATTTTCCATTTAATATGATAAAAGCTCTTACTGACTATTTTGAAACCGGCAAAGAACAATCTGTTGAATTTAATGCTGAAGGATGGTTTTATTCCTTCAAATTTTCTTCAAACGTTACCGTTGGCGAAAAGATAATATACGATGACACAGTTGAATTTGCAAATGATTTTTTAAATGAAATTGAAGAAAACCTGGAATCCTGGGCTCATTTTCCTTCAGGCCGTAAAAACGATGAGGACTATACTGAACTGGTAGATGAGATAGTAAAGCTCAGAATGTATCTTCTTGATGAAGGCCTCATAAACAAATGGATTCAAATCATCTCCTGAAAGTTTTTCCTTTATATAGTTTATATTGTTTTAATTAAAAATATTATAGTATATTGCCAAAAGTTTTCATCATTGTTTGAGATTACTTTTCAAATGCGCTCTTGGAGTTCTTTTAAATATGATTCAAC
>CACZNW010000175.1 GCA_902782595.1 uncultured Methanobrevibacter sp.
ATTATGTTTAAACGGAGGAATTAAATTGAAAACTATTAACGTAGGAGTTGTCGGAGTAGGTGCGATGGGTGAAAACCACGTTCGTGTTTACCACAAAATGGAAGAAGCAAATTTAGTCGCTGTAAGTGACGTGAGCGAAAGAGCACTTAAGAAAATTGAGAAAAAATATGGTGCCAAAGGTTTTACGGAATACAGTGACCTGTTAGAAAATCCGGAAATAGAAGCAGTTAGCATATGTGTACCAACCACATTCCACCATGCAGTCGTAATGGAAGCCATAAAAAATGGAAAGCATGTTTTAGTCGAAAAGCCGATAGCCTTTACTGTTGAAGAAGCTGAAGAAATGATTACAGCTGCTAAAAAAGCCGGAGTAATCCTTGCAACCGGACATGTTGAACGATTTAATCCTGCTGTTCAAAAAGCTAAAGAACTTATTGATGATGGAGTTATTGGAGACGTAGTATCCGCATTTGCTAAAAGAGTAGGGCCACTCCCACCAAGAATCAAAGACGTTGGTGTTTCCATTGATTTAGCAATTCACGATTTAGATATAATGAATTATCTGTTTGAAGAAGATGTCGTACAGGTTTACGGATCAATGAACTGCAGTTTTGATGACAGTGAATTTGAAGACCATGCAGAAATCATGGTTAACTTCAACAACGAATCAACCGGAATAATTGAAGTAAACTGGTTAACCCCATACAAACGTAGAGAATTGGAACTTACCGGTACTGCAGGAATAATTTCCGTAGATTATATCAAGCAGAGCATTGAAGTATACGGTAAATTTGCTCAGGATATCCAAATCAAACACGAAGAACCATTGAAAAGTGAATTAAGATCATTTTTAAATGCAGTGATGAATGGAGAAGAACCGGAAATAACCGGTGAAGATGGACTTAAAGCCCTTAAAATGGTCATTGCTGCAAACAGATCATCCAAAGAACATAAACCAATTACTTTTGAACAACTTTAAAGGTGATAATGTGAAACAAAAATTAATTCAAAAAGCTCAAGAACTAAGACAACACGGATTTACAACCGGTGAAATAGCTGATGAACTTAATGTAAGTATGGACACCGCAAGATGGCTGACACTTCAAAAAGCAACTGAAGTAAAAGCCGAAGCACCAGTTGATTTTGCTATTAACTGGAAAAGCATTGGTGGAAATTCAACCCGTCTAAGTTATGTTTCAGGTGCTTTAAGCGACATGGCATTATCACACGGAGATGCTGACACTATTGTTGGTATTGCAGTCAGCGGAATTCCATTTGCAACCGTAATGGCCGATTTGATTGAGGATATGACCGGCATAGACACTTCACTGGCTATTTTCCACCCACACAAACACAGAAAAGATACAGACGAAAGTGATTCCGAAGGAACAATCAGCACTAACTTCGGAACTGTAGAAGGCAAGAAAGTCGTCATTGTTGATGATGTAATTACAAGTGGAAAAACAGCAAAAGAAGTGATTCATACTGTAAAAGACCTTGGCGGAGAACCAACCTGCGTTACAGTACTGATTGACAAAGCAGGCCTTTCTGAAATTGAAGGCGTGCCTGTTGAATCATTAATTAAAGTTAGTAGATTATAAATCTACTACCACTCTCTTATTTTTAGTTAAAAACGAATATTTAACTCATTCATTATTTCATCAATTTTAGAATTCAACCTTTTGATATTTGAATCAATATCCTGCTTTTCAATAACCAGTTCATCAAGTGATATGAATTCCCCTTCAAATGTGTCGACATATCTGGAAACTGACAGGTTGAAATTATTCTCTTTTATCTCATCGATACCAATTAAATTAGAAAATCTGGGCAATGTCAGCTTGTTTAAAAAGGTGTTTGTCATTTTTTTTATTGTTCCATTATCCAGAATAAGATTTTTTCTAAATAACCCTGGAAAAGCCAATCCATTTCTTTGAGTTTCATAATCGGATGACATGTCCATGAATAAGACATCCTCACGGATTTTATTTTTCCTAAATACAATAACAACTTCAGGCCCTGACCTGATTATTTCATGAGGAATGCGAATTATTGTGTCAATATAATTTTTTTCAAGAGTCAAATATCTCCTTAATGTTTCAAGTGATTCTTTAAACAGGAAATTTTCAGAAATGCTTATAACCATTATTCCGTCATCTTTTAGAGAATCGACTAGATTAATTAAAAACAGAAATTCACTATCTTTTAGAGACTCATACTGACCTGTGAAATCCGTATTTGAATCATTCCCAAGGTCGATTTTATTAACAAGGTTTTCCAAAGCCTTATTTAATTCACCATCCTCTTTAAATGAATCCCCGTCCATACCAAATTTTTCCAGAAGAATATGTTCAAGTTCACTTCGTTTGTTTCTTTTTGCGATTTCACGGGTCTGGTTGAAATTTGAGGAATAGTAATTCTTAATAGCAATAGGAATTCTTGACAGGACAACATCAAAAGACGCCCCATCGATATCAATTGAATCCAACCCATTTTCATGTTTTAAAAATACATGGTTTAGTGAAAAATTGTTTATAAACAGTTTAACTATCAAATAGAGGAAATTGACTTTATCCTCATCCTTTCCGTAAGTATAATTCAAGTCATAACCTACATACTGGTGCAGATTCATTATGGATGCTCCGTCTTTAATGAAGGGATCATATGCACTGCCAATGATTTTTTTATCACTCAAAACAAGAGAAGACAATATTTGTACAATATATTCCGGATTTGAATCAACATGCATCAGCCTTGAAGCTGAAATGACTTCAAATACTTCAGTGAACCTGAAATCTGATTCAAAAATATCAAATTGCGAAATAAGATGAATGATTTCACCAATATTTTCAGTTTCCTCACTGCTAAATTCAAATATATCAATTTCACGGTCGATGGCTTCGAATAAATAATCAAAATACTGTATACTATGATATTCTGATTCAAATATTATGTTTTGAGGAAAAACTTTTAAAAATTCATTTAAAAATCCCTTTTTATGGTAGTTACTGTTAACTACCTCTTCAATGAATGCTTCGGATTTTTTAATGTAGAATCCATTTAATTTCAGTGAATCAAAGATTAACTGTTCCTGATAAGGCATATTTTTATATGCCTCATCAATTGTGAGCTCCTTGTCTTTCAGTTCACCTAACAAATAATTTTTAATAATATCTGAACAGTATTTGTAGAGGAAGGAGTAAATGATGATAATATCAATCTGAGATGGAAGATTAAACATTCTTGATTTAGACATCAACTGTTTTAAAATAGTGTAGTTTGTTGATTTTCTTTTCATGCTCCATCATCCCACAAATCATTTAAGATTGCTTCTTTAAGACGCCTGTCATATTCAACCTGACGCAAATCTTCAAATATTTTTTCATTTAGTGTGTTTAGAAGTTCCCCGTATTTTTTTTGAGTTTTAAAATCCGGAATCTGAAGTTTAAGCTGTTTTATTTCCTTAAGTGATGTGTGAGGAATTTTACCGCTGCCCCCAAGTTCATGGAGCTGTTTTTTAATATGAGTGTTTGTCAATAAATGTGCCATGAATTCAGGGTCAAAACCTTCGCTGAATCTTATTATTGCAATTCTATCACTTACAACAAGACCTGCTTGGTTTACACAAACCACATCATAAGGATATGTCATTTTCATCAATACATCATTGTTTTTAGTGAAATATCTGTTTTTAATATTGGATTTTAGAGATAATTCTTCAAAATCTGATAGTTCCCCATCTTTTTTTATGGATCTCTGGACTATAATTTTGAAGTTATCTCCATTTTCATCTAAATAACGTCTATATGACAATCCGGAGAATATTTCTGCTATATCTTTAAGTATTACATTCTGCATTTTATCCTCTAGTAGAAGTTAATTAGTTTTAATGGTGGTTGAATGAGCATTAGTTTTGGTGGTGAACCAAAACTATGCTATTGGTAAAGAGTGGAAACATCATCGAGTAAAGGTGTTTCGTCATTTAATTCAGATACTTCGACTTTTTCTGTTGAAACACCGCCAATCACACCTATGCTTTGAATATTATCTTTGAGAACTGCGGTGGATGTTATTCCAGGTCCCTGTGGAGACAATACGAATAAATCTAAAAAAGTTTCGTCTTCTCCAACAATGAATGCCGGTTCTATCGGTTCAGCTGATTTGGTTTGAACTTTAATCAATATGTGTTTGGCTTCGATTTCTTCTTCAATACCAATTTCCTTTCTGATTGTTTCATCTAAATTCTTAACTTTTTCACTCCAGTTAATATCTGCGTTCATATCATTACCTCTTTAATTTTTTTATAGTCACCTGAAAATACAATGGTGTGGAATTTTTTAGTCAATGCATTTTTCAAAAAGTTATTAACTTTTGTAATAATACATTAATCTTAATAGTATATAAACTTAACTATTTAAGTTATATTTTCCAAAAAATTACAGTTTTTTAGACTGTAAAATACTATCTGTTTCAATTCATATATATAGTTTTTGTATTTTTTGAAAAAATGCAAAAAAGCAAAAAAACACAGATACACAAATACACAAAATATATATAAAAAAAATTAGCTTAATAAGATTATGGAAGTTTAAATTATAGTTACAATAAAAATAACTATCCATTTCGATTCAATAAATTTTTAAAAAGTTTATGGTGACATACCTAAAAAGATTTTTATAATTAATCTAAAAAGCTTCCTAGGCAATATGCCAAATAGATAAAAGTGATATAAAATGAGTGGAAGAGACATCAACAATATTTTTGAAATAATGAAAAAAGATTTTAAGTCTGCATTCACCAATCCAATTATAGTGGTTGTGCTGATTGCTCTTATTATCTTACCTTCCCTTTACGCTCTAATAAATATTAAGGCATGTTGGGATCCTTATGAAAACACGGATGATGTCCCGTTTGCTATAGCAAATCTTGATAAAGGTGCTACCTTTGAAGGAACAAAACTGAATGTAGGTAATGAACTTGTTAAGGAACTGAAAAACAACACTGATTTTGACTGGGTTTTTGTCAGTGAAGACGAACTGCGAGAAGGAGTTCATGACGGGAAGTATTATGCTGGAATGGTAATTCCTACGGATTTAACTGAAAATATCCTTTCAATTACAGGTGAAAATCCCAAAACCGCAGAAATAGATTATGTTGTGAATGTTAAAGCCAATCCGGTTGCAAGCAAACTGGCCGACTCCGCATCAAATAGAGTTTACAGAGCAATGAATGCAAAAATTGTTGCGTTCATTAATATGGCTGCATATGGAAAATTAGGAGAACTTCAGGAAGGTTTATCCTCCGGTGCAACCCAACTTTCAGGCGGAGCCTCCCAATTATCAGACGGAGCATCACAGGTATCCTCCGGAGCAGATAAACTCTCATCCGGAGCAGACGATTTAAACAGTGGTGCAGACAAAGTAAAATCAGGTGCTTCAAAAGTAAACAATGGGGCAGACAAAGTAAAATCAGGAACTAATGCAATTGATGAAGGCGCAAGTCATATATCCTCATCAGCGGACCAAATCAAATCAGGTTCAGAACAGGTGCAACAAGGTGCTGCAGATATAGAAAGAATAGATACTTCAAAACTGCCAAGTCCTGCCAAAGAAGTTGCACAAAGTTCAGTTCAACTTGCAAATTCAAGTTCACAACTGGCAGCGGGATCAAGTCAACTTGCCGAAGGTTCCGTGCAGCTTGCAGGAGGTTCATCAAAATTGGCCAATGGAGCCAGTGATGTTGCCGGTGGAGCCAGTGATGTTGCTAGTGGTGCAAGCAGTGTGGCAGACGGTTCGAATGAACTGGCAAAAGGTGCATTGAGTCTTGCAGCAGGTTCAGAACTACTGTCAAACTCAGCTTCACAAGCCCTGTTTTCAGCGGCTTCTGCACTATACACCGCATCAGATTCACTGTCCGCAGTAACTGGAGTCAACGAATCCCAAATTGGAGATTATATTTACTCTCCGGTTAAGTTCAATCGTGAAGAGATTTATCCGGTTGAGCATTACGGATCCAATATATCTCCATTCTACCTTGTTTTATCAATGTGGGTTGGAGCAGTAATTACCTGCGTAATGCTTAAGCCCGGAACAAGTACCGGTACAAAATATTCTCCATTAGAAATGTACTTTGGTAAATTAGCGATATTTATAATAATGAGTTTACTTCAGGTATCAGTTACACTAATCGGAGCATTTTGGTTGGGAATTGAAATTCATGACCCTGTGATGTTTATATTCTCGGCAATGCTTGTGTCGGTAATATTTATGGTATTAATATACTCTTTAACATCGGCACTCGGCCATGTGGGAAAAGGACTGGCTGTGATTATTTTAGTGATACAGATTTCGGGAACCGGAGGAATTTATCCGATAGAAATTATGCATGAATTTTTCCAGGCCCTATATCCATACCTGCCAATGACTTATGCAATTAATTTAATTAGAGAATCCCAATTAGGATTGGTGTGGTCCAATTATTTATTCTCATTCTCTATTTTAATAGGCATAGGTATTGTAACCATTATTATCGCAGTTATTATTAAAGAAAAAGCAGACCAAGCATCCCATTACTTTGAGGAGCGTTTAGAAGAAACAGATTTGTTTTAAATGGATTGAAATTATTTCAATCCTTATTTCCAATTTTTAAAAAAAAAATAGTAATTCTGAGACAGTTATGCCTCAGATTTTTTCTTTTTATCTTTTTTGTCGACGATTACCATTTTTTGCTGTTCTTCATCAACTTCCATGACAATCGGTTCACCTTCCACTGCACCTGGATCTTTTTCTACACATTCATTGATTTTTGATTGAACTGCTCCAATATCTTCAGTGTCAATTAAATCAACAATTTCCAATTGATTCTGGAATCTTTCAACCCCTTCAAGAGGGACGTTTTCAACGAATGGAATTGCTCCAGTAGCTCCGATGATTTTCTTTTTATCGGGGTCGGCTCCGTTTTCGTGTAATGCTTTGAAACTCTGACCGGTAATGTGGCCCTGCACTTCAGCACCAGCCAAAATCAAGAATCTAATATTCGGATTAGATATGATGTTTGCTACGACTTTTTCAATACCCAGGTTTTCTGTCTTACACGGTCCTGCAATAGCCGCTCCTGACAATTCCGCTTCAATGTGGGAAGCCAGGGTAGTTACTGCAACCGGACTTTCGGGATCTCCCACAATATAGTCACCACTGATTACAGGCCAACCATCTGCAGGCGCTTTTTTATCAACCATACTTGATTCCTCCTATTGAATAATTGAGTTTATATCGGAAAACATATTTAAATATTTTGAAATTTTCAATAGTATAACTCTGACGGCTTTCCAATATACTCAAAATCATCCTTATTATTAAGGTACTTAACACCGACAACCTTGCCATCTGGAAATTTTGTAACAACACTCATGCCGTCATTAACATCAATAAGAATTAACTTTGTATTTTCCTCACCAACAGTTTCTATTTTGATTATCCCATCGTTTTGAAGAAGTTGAGCATCTTCAAAGTCATTGCTGAGGTCTGTTGAATACCAATGTTGCGGCAGTTTAACTCTAATATCAAAACCGTCAAGTAAATCTTTAACATGCATTTTAATAGCCTCTTTATGATTTCTATATACTCATTTATCTCCAACAGTTATAAAGATATTGTAACTTTACAAGGGTGTTAAGTATCTAAACTAAAAAATGTATCTTATC
>CACZNW010000176.1 GCA_902782595.1 uncultured Methanobrevibacter sp.
GGCATAATTTACATTTTCACCATGATATATGTCTTCAATAAATGTTAACTGTTCATATAATTGCCATTCAGCACGTATTTCTGATTTCCGTTCCCTAATTTTACTAAGAGGAATTTCTTTATTAACAATAGCATTTCGTCCCATAAATATATTTTGAACACAAATACTATAAATATTTTATGTCTGAAACTATATATGCCATTTTTTGTGTCCAGTAGCCCACAACGATGAGCAATATTTTCTTCATCAACTATCGATTCCATTTTCTTTGCGATAACATCGAGACTCATATTTTTTTTGCATCCCCAGTAATTTTTCAAAAGTCTTTTCTAAAACTGACAATACCCTATCTAATGAATTAATCATTGGCTCCCTGCAATAATACTGTTGTTAGTATCTCTCACCGGTTTCAGATTAAATCCATCTTCCCTCATGTTTAGTTTTGTGTTTTACGGTTTGTGGGAATGTGATGCATAAAACATCAACATCCCTTTTGGAATTCTTCTTCAAATAAGGGTAATTTTTAAACCATTTCCTGTGTAAAAAGATTTTGTCTTTCATTTATTCTTTAAGTACACAATCAACATGAGAATATTCTTCTTGTTCTTTCATTTTTTTCCAATTTTTGATTAAAAAAGTTCATTCAAGTCTTTTATAATTTAAAAAAAAATAATAAGTTTATAAAAAGTTATATCGTATCTGTACAATATCGGACATGGACAATTTCCAGTTTGAATTACTAAAAATATAATTATATATCATCAGTTGTAAATAAAACTCATGTTAATCTGGTTTGAAAAAAAAAGAAATTAAAATAAGGAGTTAAACCTTATTTTACAATTATTTTTACAATTTTAGTTACTTTATTGAAATTACGGTTTCCTTTGTATGTAATTGTTGCTTTAAAAGTTCCTTTCTTTTTTAATTTTGTTATTTTAAATGTTGCTTTGCCTTTACTGTTGGTTTTTGCAATATAGGTTTTGCCTTTGACTTTTAAAGTGAGTTTAAAGTTTTTCATTACTTTATTTTTATTGGTTTTTAAAGTAACTGCAAATTTTTTGGTTTTTGTTTTAACTTTGAATGTTTTTGCTTTAGCTATTAGTTTTGGAGTAGTTTTTGAATGACCAGAAGGAGAACTGGATGAACCCCCTGATGAAGTTTTAAATACACAATCAGTTGTAGTAGTTCCATAAACATCATTACCATTTGCAGCTTTATTGTTTATAAAAGTACAATTTTTAGCATAAGCGCAATACTGGGTTTCTGAATATGTTCCCGCAACACCATATATGGCTCCACCATATTCACCGGCAATATTGTCAGTGAAACTGGACTCTTCAATTAAATTATCATATACAGTAGATTCCCCCTCTGAACTTCTATAACCGGAGTAATAAATTGCACCTCCATTTTTAGATGCTTGATTTTTAGAAAACTGGGCATTTGCAATATAGAAATTACCCCCGGAACTGTATACTGCACCACCATTTTCCCCACAGTTATTGGATATAAAATCACCAAAGGATATATCTAATTCAGCATCACACCAGACAGCTCCTCCACCACCATTTGTTGCTTTATTACTAGTAAATATACAGTTAAAAATTTGATAAAATCTATCATCACCAGGAGAACTTAAATATATTGCACCACCCATATTCACAGCCCTATTGTTATAGAAATTACAATTTGTAAAACTTGAAAATTGTCTTGCCCAGATGGCTCCTCCATTTGAATCCGCAGTATTTGATGTGAAATTAGAATCATAGATTCTTAAATAATTTCCTCTAATTGCACCTCCACTTGATGTTGCTTTATTATTTTCAAAATTACAATTATAAATTGCTATATCCCACTCGTTATAACCTGACTTCTCTCCTTTTTCATAATAATAAGCATCAGAATATATTGCACCACCATAATCTGCATAACCGTTGGAAAACTTGATGTTATTTAAATTAAGTGTGCTTAATGAAGATTTAACGACACCAGTATTAAAAATCCTAGATTTTGATAATCCATTAATTGTATGACCATTACCATTAATAGTCAAATCTTTATTTATGGTTATTCCATTGGTATCAAATCCCTCATCATAAACATAATCCTTCTCCAATGTTATTATATAACCCGAAGGGACATCATCAATCATATTTTGTAACTCTGTAAATGTTCCCACATCTGTCTGAAGTATTTCATCTTCTGATGATGAAATTACATCATAATTTACATCATCAGTTATTTCAAGTACATCTAAAGAATCTTCTTGCAAAATTCCATCATCTGTTAGATTATCAGTTGCACAAACTGAACTTATTGTTAAAACAACTAATAACAACAATGTTGTTAGAAATATCTTTTTAAATTTCATATTTTCAGACCCATTCCTGTTCATTAATATA
>CACZNW010000177.1 GCA_902782595.1 uncultured Methanobrevibacter sp.
TAATAATGGTTCGTGCTTATACAAGAAGAGATTACATTAGAAAAACCCCAAACTCAAGAATTGTACAATATGATATGGGTAATTTAACTGATGAATTCCCAGTTTCATTAAGTTTAGCTGTTAAAAAACCGGCTCAAATCAGACACAATTCTTTAGAAGCTGCAAGGATTGCTTCTAACAGATTAATGCAAAGGGCCGCAGGAAGAATGGGATACCACTTAAAATTAAGAGTATACCCACACCAAATCGTAAGAGAAAACCCAATGGCAACAGGTGCAGGTGCGGATAGGGTTCAAAGTGGTATGAGAAATGCTTTCGGTAAACCTATTTCCGTTGAAGCTATTGTTAAAAAAGGTCAGAGAGTAATCACTATTGACTGCCAGGAAAAAAACTTTGAACAGGCTAAAGTCGCACTCAAAAGAGCAGGTATGAAATTGCCGGTTCCATGTAAAATTGTTGTCGACAAAGGCGAAGAATTAATTAAATAGATTCTATTTAATTATTCATTTTTTACTCTTTTTTCAATTTCATATTTTTTTTATCAACTATTTTTTCATTAAATATTTAAACTTAAAAATTCATATTTAATTATAATATTGACTTTGTCAATGTATGACATTTTCAATCCAAGAGGTTATATTTCATGTATGTAAAAAAATTTGAGGATTTATCTAAATCCGATATTGGAATTGCAGGTGGAAAAGGTGCTAATTTGGGTGAATTAACTCAAGCGGGCATTCCTGTACCACCAGGTTTTGTAGTAACTGCACAAGCTTATGAATATTTCATGGATGAAGCGGGAATTAATGATAAAGTAATGAGCATTCTTGAAGAAATCGACATTAACGATACCAAGGCTCTTCAGGCTGCTGCTGAAGAAATCAAAAAAATCATTGTTGAAGCCCCGATTCCTGAAAACTTAATTTTATTTATTCGTGAATTTTACAATGAACTTTGTCAGAGAGTTGGTGAAGAGGACACTGATGTGGCAATCAGATCATCAGCAACCGCTGAAGACCTGCCTGAAGCATCATTTGCTGGCCAACAGGATACTTTCTTGCATGTATCCGGAGATGAAGAAGTAATAGAATACATTAGAAAATGTTGGGCGTCCCTGTTTGAAGCAAGAGCAATCTTTTACAGGGAAGAAAACGATTTCGAACATTCAAAAGTTTACATTGCAGTAGTTGTTCAAAAAATGGCAAATGCCGACAAGGCAGGAGTAATGTTTACTGTCAACCCGTCCACAGGTGAAGAAATTGCACTGATTGAAGGATCATGGGGACTCGGTGAATCAGTAGTATCCGGAGATGTAACTCCTGACAATTATCAGGTTGATAAAAAAGATAATGAAATCATCAATGTCACAATTAGTGATAAAAAAGTAATGTACACTAATGATGAAAACGGTACCAGTGTTAAAGTCGAAGTTCCTGAAGAAAAAAGAAAAGAAAGAGTACTGTCCGATGAAGAGCTCATAGAATTAACTGAAATGGGTAAACGAGTTCAGGCTCACTACGGTGAACCAATGGACACAGAATGGGCATTTGAAAAAGACATGTTATTCTTATTGCAGGCAAGGCCAATTACTACATTAGGTGGCGCTGAACCTGAAAGTGAAGATGCATCTTCTGATTTGGGAGAGGTTCTTGTAAGAGGTCTTGGAGCAAGTCCTGGAATGGCTTCAGGTATTGTTAAAATTATTTTAGACATTGATGAGCTGGACAAAATCGAAGATGGTGACATCATGGTTACAACAATGACCACTCCGGACATGGTACCTGCTATGAGAAGAGCAAGCGGTATTGTAACTGATGAAGGTGGAGTAACCTGTCACGCTTCAATTATTTCCAGAGAACTTGGAATTCCTTGTGTTGTTGGAACCGGTGATGCAACAACCACATTAAAGGAAAATTCCGGAGTTACTTTGGATGGTAAAAAAGGATTGGTATTTGAAGGAATTTCCGAAACCAAAGAAGAAGCAGTTGTTGCTGCAGGAACTGTTGAAGCAGCTCCAATCATAACTGTTACTGAAGTTAAAGCTAATGTAAGTATGCCTGAAGCGGCAGAAAAAGCAGCTGCAACTGGTGCAGATGGTGTCGGACTTTTAAGAACTGAACATTTAATGTTGACTTCAGGTATTCATCCGGGCAAATTCATTGCCGATGGCAGAGAAGATGAATTAATTGATACCATTGCAGATAATGTTCAGATTGTAGCAGATGCATTCTATCCGAAACCTGTCTGGTACAGAACCCTTGACGCTCCGACAGATGAATTCATCACACTGGAAGGTGGGGAAAATGAACCTAGAGAACATAATCCAATGCTGGGTTGGAGAGGTATCAGAAGAGAACTTGACCAGCCTGAAATCCTTAAATGCGAATTTAAGGCTATTAAAAAGTTACATGAAAAAGGATACACAAACATTGGAATTATGATTCCTTTATCACAAAGTCCTGAAGAACTCAAAAAGGCAAAAGCGCTCTGTTCAGAAGTTGGCTTTGAACCTCACAAAGATGTTGATTTTGGTATGATGGTTGAAATTCCGGCCGCTGCAATAATGATTGATGAGTACATTAAAGTTGGAATAGACTTTGTAAGTTTAGGAACCAACGATTTAACTCAATACACTCTTGCAGTTGACAGAAACAACGAGTTTGTAGCAAAGCACTACTCTGAAGAACACCCTGCAGTAATGAAATTGATAGAAAGAACAATCAGAAAATGCGCTGAAGCGGGTGTTAAATGTAGTATCTGCGGACAGGCAGGTAGTGTACCTCATATTGTTGAAAAACTTGTTGAATTTGGAATTACAAGTGTATCTTCAAACACTGATGCTATTGCTGATGTGAGAAAAACCATTGCTCGTGCTGAGCAAAAAATTATTCTTGACGCTGCACGTAAGCGTATAGAATAATCTTTTTATTTTTTTTTTATTTTTATTTAATTAATCAGGTTACTTTATGCAAGATAATCCAATAGATAAAGAAGACATATTAATGGAGTTGGCAGAACTTCGCAGCTTGGATCATGATTATGCAGACGGTAGAATACTCGGTTCAATGTGTACTCAGGCACATCCCTTTGCAAAGGAAGTCTACTGCAAATTCCTTGATACCAATTTGGGAGATCCAGGTCTTTTTCAAGGCACCAAACGTATTGAAGAGGAAGTTGTAAAATCTATTGGCAAACTGCTGTCGCTTGATAAAGCTTATGGTAATATTGTTACTGGTGGAACCGAAGCTAATCTTATGGCCATAAGAGCTGCAAGAAACCATGCAAGAAAATATAAGGGAATAACTGATGGTGAAATTATAATCCCTGATTCAGCTCATTTTTCATTTAAAAAAGCCGCTGACATGTTAAACTTGAAAATTGTTGAAGTAAAACTGGATGAAAATTATAAGATTGATGTTGAATCTCTAAAGGAAGTAATATCTGATAGGACAGTAGCTATTGTTGCAATTGCTGGAACAACCGAACTGGGTTTAATCGACCCGATTGAAGAAATTTCAAAAATATCTGCTGAAAACAATATCTATTTCCATGTTGATGCTGCTTTTGGAGGATTTTCAATTCCCTTTTTAAGAGAAATAGGTTATGATTTGCCTGTTTTTGATTTTTCACTTGAGGGGGTCTGTTCAATAACAGTTGATCCTCATAAAATGGGTCTGGCTCCAATTCCTGCTGGGGGAATTATTTTTAGAAAAGAAGAGTATCTTGAGGTTATGGCAGTCGACTCACCATATCTGACTGTTAAAACACAGTCTACAATTGTTGGAACACGTTTGGGAGCTTCTTCAGCTGCAACATATGCAATAATGAAATATTTTGGCAAAAAAGGTTATTCCAAAATAGCTAGAAATTTAATGGAAAATACCAGATTTTTCGCTCAAAACCTAAAAGAAATTGGTTATGAAATAATATGTGAACCTGAATTGAATATTGTGGCATTTAACCATCCTACCATGGATACAAAGGTTTTGGCTGGAAAATTGGAAAAACTGGGATGGAAGGTATCTGTTGCCAAATGTCCTGTTGCCATTCGTGTAGTCTTAATGAATCATATTAAAAAAAACCATTTAAAAGAGTTATTGGAAGATTTAAAAGATTTGTATTAATCGTTAATATCTTCCACATACATCAGGGGGTAATTTAACTCTTCAATAAATTCAATTCTGATTATTGCTGCAACATCATCAACCTTTGTATGGATTTTAACATCAAGCATGTCTCCGGTAAGTGAGGTGTAGTCAAATTCGGTCATTGATTCTTCCAGTTTGTCAAATCTAATTTTAACTTCCACTTTTTCAATTGCAGGCTGCAGGTTTAGGGATTCTTCCATTGCTTTTTCCAGGCTTTCTTTTGAATCCTTATTGACTGGTGTTCCTACAAACTGATGGAACAGTGCTCCCATACTAATGGCACCTTCAAATATTGCGCGTTCACGTGTTGTTATGTTTGAAAAGTATTTTTTATCAACATCCATTTACATACCTCCGTTTAGAAAGATTATCTTATCATATATCATCTCTGAGGGAATTGGATTTATGCAGCAGTAGAACAGCACTGCCGAAATTATTATTACTGTAACCAGAATGTATATTCTATCTTCTTTCGGATAAAAGAAGCTGAATACAAGTCCTATTATTAAAAATATTGCAGAAATTATAATTGCATATGATTCCTGAGGGTTGTCTTCAATAACCTTTGTATTCAACGGATTTTTACTGGCTAATTCACCCTGAATAATTATTCTGTTTTCAGTTGAACCGATTGGATCACAGGTAATTAAATAAACACTATTCTTTCCAACGGCATTTAACTCATACTCTGCAGGAACTATCTCTGTATTTGTTACGCTGTAGTTGAGTTCACCGATTCCCGGCCATTCAAGCAGGAAGGTATCTCCAATTCCCAGTTCATTCAACCTTAAAAACGGTGATCCCTGAAGGGTTCTGTGACCATATAAAATAATGGGGTTTTGGGTTGGAACATTTTCTCCGGGGTCACTCAAAACTCCATGATTTAGACTCTGGTTGTTTATTTTTTCGTTAATTCCAATTGAGGGGATTATGATTTTGGCAGAATCGATGGGGGTGGCTTTTTCCACAACTATTTTTGTTGAAAAATAATTCACCTCCCCCATTGCATATAATCCAATTATCAGCAAACATATTATAACAATTATAGTTGAGATAGCAGGTTTGTTCATATTATCAACTTTTGTTATATCTAGTATATAGTTTTTTTAATACTGGTATGTTGCACTTATCTCATTAACCATCCAGTCAGGGGCCTGTGAAGTGGGTATGGTTAAAACTATATTGTCCATGTTGTCCAAAACATAGTTAACCTTGTCCTGCGGTGTTTCAATTAAAAGCATGTACTGTGCATCCAAATCCCCTAAATTAATCTGTCTTTCATAATTGGATAATTTAACTCCGTAATTTTCAAGCATTTCGAATGTTTCCTTCTCATCATAACCGTCAATTATTGCCCCTTTCATCATTTCCAACACATCTGATGAAAAGCTTTTTGTCTTTTCTTTCGGATAGGTACTGTTTCCGTCAACAGTCATTTTGGATTTTGAATACTCAGAGTCAATTTCTCCGTTTTCCTCATATCTCATTATTGACAAAACGGTACATCCACTTATCTCGGGCGTGGTGCTGTTTGACTTATTGTTGCTGAAGGTTGAATTTTCATTTGTGTAAATATCAACAATGCTTCCCACTTTAACAAGTCCTGCCCCTGCCTGTAGTCTTGAAACTAAAATCGGAACTGAAACAGTATTTGGTTCATCGAATTTTATTTTTGAAAGAATTCTTGCATCATTTTCGTTGACAATTTCCATAGCCTCTTCTATTGGCATAATTACATTCTTGCTTTCATTGGAATAAACTGCCATTGTCCGGTTGTAGCGGTCTTGATTAAGATTAATTGATTTCTTATGGAATTCTCTCCAGTCCTTTGTCGCCTGAGACAGTATGTTGATTGATTCAATTTCTCCAGGAGTTTTTGCGTTATCAATTTTTTCTTCAAATAGCATTACATTAGGAGAACCTGCCAGACCTCCACTGTATAGTTCATGGAGTTCGTTCAGCTTTGTTGTCTTTGCAAAGGACAACTGTTCCTGAGACGGTTCGTAAATCAGGAAATAATATGCCGAAATTATCAGGGTCAGTATAATAATTGTGGTTATAATGACTCCAATCTTTCTTTTTTTCTCATCATCACTTATGTCTGTGGATTTTGGAGATAAATACACTCCAATTTTGTGATTCAGTTTTTTTAATGGTGTTAGTTCATCTTTTTCTTTTTTCTTTGGTTTTTGAAATTCTTCAGAAATCTGATATTTCAATTCTTTGCTTTCTTCGAAACCCTTCGGGTACAATGGATCTCTTGGTTTTTCATTCATTTTATTTACTCCTAATTGTTTTAAGTAGATGGTTTATTTAATTAAATAGGAGTGAGGTGTTCTTATCTTCTAATTAAATTAATTATCAGGTAGTATAGGCAGAATAATAGTAATATTATTGCAGGTATATTTACATTGAATAAAACTATGTTTATGGGAAGAATCAATATTATGATTAATATTGCGGATATGCCGATTAGGAGCATATTGTCAAATTTGGGATATCTTATATTGGATATCATAAGCAGTGAAACAATAACACTTAATGTTAATGCAATATAATGGTTATATAATCCGCTCAAATAAAATGTTGCCAGTATAAAGGATATTCCCGGAATCGGAAAACCTATGAAATCCGTTGTATTGACCTTGTCGGAAATTACATTATATCTGGTTAATCTTAAAACTCCACAAACTACAATCATTAAGCTTATCAGTATTACTATTGCCTGAAAAATGCCTGGGGTGGTGTTAATGCAGCTGTAAATAAATATTGCAGGTGCAACTCCGAAAGAAACTATGTCTGATAGTGAATCTATATTTTTCCCGAAGCCAAATTCATCATGCCTATTTGTTTTTCGCGCTACCCAACCATCTGTTGAGTCAAATATGATTGCAACAATCATAAGGATTGCAGCTAGATTTAAACTGTTATTAACTGAACATATGATGGATAAAAATCCGGAACTCATATTAAGTAAAGATATAACATCTGAAAGTGCTATAAAACTTTTCATCTCTGTGTTCATATTACTCATATTTTAACTCCAGTAATACATTTGATTTCATATCTTATTAATCTTACCTTCAAATTGGTGTTATTTTTATCCATATATCTATTTAATCATTAATAAATGTTATTTTTATTTGTTTTTAAAAAATTGATGTGGTATTATAAAATCATAACTCAGGTTGAGGTCAATTTTGTTTTAAGTATGTTATTTTACATTAATCATGTTAAAGTTATGGTTTTCTTAATATTTTTTTTGAAAAGAACATTTAAAGATAAAATTTATATAATAATGAATTTAATAAATATTAATTGTTAGACATTATAAATAGCAATAAATTTCTTTATTTAACTATTGAATCGGTGTCAAAGTACATTTAATTCAATATTTTTAAATAATGTTTATTGTCTGTTTAGATAGATGATTTATATCAAGGAATTGTGTGTAATTAAATGATTGAGGATAATATACGTGTTTTAAGACAGGCTGCAAGGGTTTCATCTGACAGCAACTATAAAGTTGAGAAGGCATGGTGTGTCATTGCAGGGGATGCCGATTTGGTTGATGATATTGCATATAAGGCAATAGCATCCAATCATAAAATCCGAATTCTGTTTAGAGAGCATGTTATATTAAATGATGGTAAATTGGATAAGAAATTTGATTTTATCATGCTTCATGCCAATGCATTAGGCCTTAATGATTATAAAAACGCCGTTACTAAAAAAGGAGGTGCTTATGTTCAGGTTTCTATGAATGCCCTTTCGGCAGAACCCAACATAATGGTATTTGTTGCCCCTGATGATGTCATAAGGGAAACCGTATCAGTCATTGAGAAATCAAAGATATCATTTGCGATTTTACAAGAATCTCAAACTACTCGATTCATTGATATTGAATTTAACAATGAGGTTAAATTACCAAACTTTATTAAATCCATGTTAAAACCGTTTTATAATGCAAATGAAGTGGTTTTATCTGCAGTTTTGATTTCTGTTGAAAAGGAAATGGACATTAATAGAGTTCAGAGTATAGCTACATCTAATAGAATTTTCGTTATAGACTTTAAAGATATTGTAACGGAGGAATAACCATGAATATTTTTGGAAATGAAGAAGAAGAACCACAATCTGAAGACACTAAAGTTATTAGTAACAGTTTAGGAATTGATTTAGGAACTTTAAATACTGTAATCGCAAAGCCGTCTGGAGATAAATTTGATTTATATCAAATTCCTTCTGTTGTTGCAGTAAAAAAAGACGATCCTTCTGAAGTTTTAGCTGTTGGTGAAGAAGCTAAAAAAATGCTCGGAAGGACTCCTGAGGATATTCTTGCAGTAAGACCTTTGAAAAAAGGAGTTATAGAAAATGTTGTACA
>CACZNW010000178.1 GCA_902782595.1 uncultured Methanobrevibacter sp.
AAGAGATTTAATAATTGCATTTATTGTTATTTCACTTTGTTTTGCAATAGCGAATGCTGGAAGAAATGTGAATGCAGTACTTCACCTATTGCCTATGATTATGGTGGGTGTAGGTGCAGGTTTCATATTGCACGAGCTAGGACATAAATTTGTGTCAATGAAATATGGTTATTGGGCTGAATTTAAATTATGGCCTCAAGGGTTAATTTTTGCGCTCATCACATCATTTTTCGGATTTGTTTTTGCAGCACCAGGTGCAGTTTACACATATGCAAATTACATGACTGATGAGATTAACGGTAAAATATCCGTTGCAGGTCCGGTTGTCAATATAATTCTTGCAATAATATTTTTAGCAATATGCATTGCAGTTTACCCGTCCGCATTTCACTCACAGACTTCAGTGTTAATCTTAAATATTTGTGCTTTAGGTTTCAACATCAACAGTTTTCTTGCGGTATTTAACTTGCTTCCAATTGGAAACCTTGATGGATCAAAAGTATTGCGATGGAATATCGGAATTTGGCTTATTACAATCGCTATTGCAGGAATAATGACATATATGTCAATGACAATAGGTGTTGAAAATATTATTAGATTAATTATAGGATTCTAAATTATGAATGAAGAACTTACATACTTTAAGGGAACTCACAGAGTAATTGCTCCCAAAAAAACCATTGAAAATACAGAAGATAAATTAAAAATAGCAGGAATTACCCGTATTGCAGATATTACAGATTTGGACAGGATTGGACTTCCCATATATACTGCTATCAGACCTACTGCCGAAGATGGTGCAGTCAGTATTTATGGAGGGAAAGGAATTTCAAAAGACCATGCTAAAGCATCAGCAATGATGGAAGGTTTTGAGAGATATTCCGCCGAAAGGCAGGAATCCGACGAAACTGTGAATGCAACCATAGAAGAAATTTCTGAAAAAGGAGAATATATTGATCCCAAATCCCTGAATCTTCCCAAAGAATTTGAAAAGGAAGACCTCTCTAATTTGAATTTGGAATGGAGCATTTCACATGATATAATTTCAGATAAAGATTATTTTATTCCAACCAATGCAATTTATCATCCATACATTAACGATGCGTCTGTCAGAAGCTTATTCAAATCAAATACCAATGGTCTGGCATCCGGAAACATTTTGGAAGAAGCCATTTTACATGGAATATTTGAAGTTATTGAAAGAGACGCATGGAGCATTTTTGAGTTAACCCATAAAAACTATGCTCAAATTGATTTAAACAGTATTGAAAGCAATGTTGTTAATGATACTCTTGACAAATTTGAAAGTAAAGGAATTAAAATCAAATTAATGGATTTTACTGCTGACATTAATGTTCCAACAATAGCTGCTTCTGCCGATGACACAGTGACTAAAGATGCAGGACTTCTCACATTGGGAATGGGAACACATCTTGATCCCGAAGTTGCGATTTTAAGGGCGCTTACTGAAGTTGCACAAAGCAGAGCAACACAAATCAACGGAGCCAGAGAAGATACCGTTAGAGCTGATTTTGCACGTGAAGCCGGTTATGAACGAATGAAGCGCATCAATAAATATTATTTCAGGCAGGAAGAGGATAAAATAAATCTATCAGATATCGAAAACAAATCAACAACATCAATTACTGAAGACATTGAAATTGTTAAAGATGAACTGATGGCAAATGACATTGAAAAGATTCTCTACACTGATTTGACAAGACCTGAATTGGACATCAGTGTTGTTAGAGTCATAATTCCTGAAATGGAAATTTATGCTATTGACCAGTCAAGAGCAGGATACAGATTTTTAAAAATATGATAAAATGATAAAGATTATTGTTTATACAGGATTATCACTTCCTTTCAGCGAAGCAAAAGAAATTTTAGATTCACACGAGGACATTGAAGTAATCTACAAAAGACCTATTAAAAGAGGAGAATTAAGTTTAGCTTTAAAAGAAAATCCAGATATCATTGCAATAATCGACGGAGTTTTTCACCAAAACTCTGCTGTAGGACATAAGGAAATTTTAAATGTCTTAAAAAGAGGAATTAAAGTTTATGGTGCATCAAGTATGGGAGCACTCAGGGCATCAGAGCTGGACAGTTTAGGCATGGTTGGAATAGGTTATGTTTATGAACAATATGCAAGCGGAAAAGTTGATTCCGATGACGATGTTGCTGTGATGCTTGATTGCGAAACATTGGAAGCATTATCAGAACCACTAATTAACATGAATTATGTTTTTGAAAATGCAGCAGATAAAAACATCATCACCACAGAAGAAAAAGCAGAACTGCGTGAAATTGCCAAAAAGACATATTATCCTCACAGAAACTATTCTCAAACTTTAGCACAATCCAGTTTAAGTCCTGATAAAAAAGACAAACTCATTGATTTTATTCGCACATCACCTGACATTAAAAAAGAAGATGCAAAAGAGCTACTTCACTTCATACAAGATGAAGTTATCGAATCTTAAGAAATTCATATACACTAATCGAAAATTAAACAAAGAATTAAGTGTTAAATGTTATTAAAATAAAGTAATGATAAATTAAAATAATAGTTTTTAGATTAACCATCATTTTAAATAATCATAAAATTAGAATAATGAAGGTTTAATCATCCTTCATTTCAAGATATTTTTTCAAAACAATATCAGGAGTTTCAAGTTTCAAATCAAAACTGGTTGTAAATTCATTTTCTTCAAAATCACTATCAACTTTTCGAATTCCAGTTAAAGAAATTGTATCTCCATCGATTTTAAAGCCAGTATCATCAGCTACAACACTATTCAGAGTAATTTCAATTTCAGAAGCCTCATCAAGAACATGATTGGCTCGAACATCATATTTTAATTCAAGGGACTTATGAGGCATTATTTCATTGATAGTTCTTTTGATTACTGAATCAAAAAGTTCTAAAAATTTAGTAGCTGGGGGCATGTTATTAGCCCACCAGTAAGTAATAACAGAGTTTAGGACAATTACATGTTCTGAAAAATCATCATATAATCTTGCACGAACACAAACCGTACTATCATCTACTTTAATTACTAATACCGGACTAACAGCCATTATATCACAATTAGTCCACTAATGCCTTAATTAAATCACTAGCTCTGACAAGACCCACTAAATCTCCTTCAACACCAATTACTGGAATTTGTTCAATGTTTAAGGATTTCATTTTTTTAGCGCAGTCTGAAACTTTAGTTTTGGAGTTAGCTACTTCAACATTTCCAACTGCAACATCACTTACTACTTTGTCTGTGAATTTTATTAAGTTCTTCTCGATGTACAGTACAGAAGTACTATCCCATGACCATTTATCACCTTCAGTACCAACAGTGGAACTGTGTTCACTTCTTTCAGAAATAATTTCAATTTCAGAAATGAAATCAGTTTCAGTTAAAATACCTGAAAGTTTAGCATCATCATCTAAAGCTAAAATTGATTTTAAACCAAATTGATTCATAGATTCAAAAGCAACGTTTAAAGGAGCTTTTTCCCAAGTAGTTGGAACAGTAGTAATCATATATTCTTCAACAGCATCGTTTATTTCAATTTTTGTTAAAGCTTTGGATACTAAATCAAATGAAGTAATAATACCTACTAATTCACCATCATCATTAACGACAGGAACTCTTCTCACATTATTTTCCATCATTTTGCGAGCGGCAACAACTACATCATCACCAGGATTAACAGTAACTAAATCTCTGCTCATCAACATTGCAATTTGTTCTTCATCAGGATTATTAATTAAATCAGAACGAGTTACTAGTCCTACTAAAATATCAGTATCTTCCTTAACAACAGGAAGCACAGCTTTGTTTTCTTTTCTCATTAAGTCTAAAACTTTTTCCCGATTTCCAGGAACAGAAACACTGACTACATTTTTAGACATTGTTCTTTTAACTAACATAAAAACACCTTAATTAACACAATAATAAAATGGTAAAATTTAATGAACTACGAGTACTGCACATTTCGCTGAATTCACAACCTTGTCTGCGACACTACCCATAATAAATCTATCAAAACCAGACTTGCCAGAACTACCCATAACAATTAAGTCAACAGCCTCTTCTTGTGCAACCTCTAAGATTACCCTAGCAGGTGAGCCTTCTCTAATAACATGAGTAATTTTTAAATTATCTTCATTTAATTTGTCAAATTCATCAAGATTTTCTTCAGACCTTTCCTTTAGAATTTGATTCAACTGGTATATTTCATCGTCCAATGGAAGTCCATTAACGAAATTATTTTCTGTGACACTCACAGCAATTATTTCAGCCCCACTTACCTTTGATAGAAACAGAGCATGTCTTTCAGCCTTTTTAGCAAATTCTGATCCATCAGTGGGAACCAATATTTTTTTATACATCATCAACATCTCCCATATATTATAATAGATTTATATCCATGATATTATACATTAACTTTTTTGTTAATGGTATATAATATATTTTTCGTTTCCACACGATTACATATATTTAGGTAGGGATTTTTAGAAAAAGATTTTAAAACTATAAATTCCGCAGAATTATCCTCCAGAATCGGTGATTTTTGAACAACATCATTAATGTCAAATCCACATATATTGGTGGTTGCCATCTTAACCAGTTCTTTAGGATCAATGTATGTTTTATAATAAACAGACATCAGTTTATTTGTAAACTCCAGTTCTCTAAACATATTGGGAGAGTTAAGCATTATATTATCAGTTCCAAGAAGTGGCCTGATGCCCAACTCAAGCATTTTATTTAACGGAGCCACGCCTACGTTTAATGTTGCGTTTGCTCTTGGGCAAACTACCGCATTCTGATTTGATTGTGAGACAAGCTTTAAATCATTGGATTTTGGATTTGTAAGATGAACCAATTGACTGAAATTGCTTTTAACCCCCTTGGCAATTTCAGTGATGTTGTTTACGTTTAATGATTCAATCTGGTTGGATTCAGATTCCGCCACATGGATTGAAGAGATTTTTCCCTGTCGGCCACATTCAGTTGCAATTAACTCTCCAACTTCAAAGGTGATTTCACCAAATCCACTTGGAGCAATACCGTCTGCAACTTTCAGGAGTTTGCGGACTGCTGCTTTAACTTTACCCAAATCAGGATCCTCACCATAAAAACTCTCATCACGGCCAAGGATTATCGGCCTGATTGGAATGTCTTTAGAAGCCTCTTTTAAAAGTTTAACACCTTTAATTCCACCTTCCCTATAGTCAATGAAGTGAGTAGTACCCGAATCAACCATATCCCACATCGATTGAGCCATGGCTTCAATCAATTCATCATCTTCAGCATTTGCCAGTGCAACATGCTTAACACCATTCGGAGGCCTGACCATCTCTGCCAATGACAACCCGTAACCTTCATCCCCAATAATGGAATCTCCGATGTGAACGTGGCCGTTGATAAAAGATGGACATACTATAGCTCCATCCACATCAATGAGTTTGCCTTCCTGTGTGTCCTTTGAGATTTCAATGATTCTGCCATCATCCACAGTGATATTTTCACGAACAGGAATCAGATTCTGACCTTTTAATATAATTCCGTTTGATATAGTAAACATTAAAGTATAAGTCTAATTTTTTTTATTAAAATAATTTTTCATTCAGACAAACTGAAATTTACAAATGCAAATTATAACCTCCCGCCATAATAAAAGACAATTTAGAGACATAATATGAAAAACATGATTTGTACTAGAAGGAAAATCCAATGTGACAATTAAACGAATTATTTATGAACTCAGCGAATACAAAAAAGAGAAAAAATGGAAAAAGATGTAAAAATTCTCAAACTAAAATCTGATTACCCTATTTAGATAGTTATTGAGTATTAGATTTTAAATATGCTCAAACCTTATTCAAACACAATCCCGCTAAAAAATTTTTCACATTAAAAAGAGTAATATATGAAAAAATACATAATATAATCAAACATCAAAATAACTTTTTTTAGGTGATTTCCATTAACTCTCAAGAAATAAGATACTTCTACAGGAATATTGTAAAAACTGGCGATGTATACAGAGTTAAATATAAAAATAAAGATTATGGTGAGTTTAGGAAATTATCCGATGCATTATATGAAAGGGATGCTCTATTTTTTTGCAATTTCGATTATGATTTGCTTGTTGAATGTGATCTTGAAAACAAATATGAAAATATGGAATTACCGCCATTTCCCGAAAAGAGACCGAAAGGCAGGATAAAAGGAACAAAAGTTAATAAAACTGAAAGGGAAGGTGAAATTCTTTTCAATCACAAAATTCGTAAATTTTACATTCAAAAAGGTGACGATATAATCGGCAATTACGATACAATGACTGAAGCGTTCTACTATAAAAAATTATTAATGGACAATAACTGGGACAGAAGCGTGTTGAAAACCAACATTACCCAAAAAATTGAAGTCAATATTTCAATTGATCCAAACAAGACCTACAAGGTTGAATTAAATTACTGTCCAAACTGTAGAAGCAAATTAAAAATCGGTGCAGAAGAATGTCCCTCCTGCGGCATCAATATTAAAGAATATTTGTCAAATAGTTAAAAAAAGGATAGAGAAAAATTATTCTCCATCAACATATTCGTTTAAAGATTTTACATTGATTTCATTATTTTGCACAGCTTCAATAGCATTTAAAACAGCTCTTGCTCCAGCCAATGTGGTAACGTAAGGTATACCAAGTTCAATAGCTAAACGTCTGATTATATAACCGTCCTGAGCAGACTGTTTTCCTTCTGAAGTGTTGATAATCAAATCAATTTCATTGTTTAAGATAGCATCCCTGATATTCGGAGATCCCTGAGAAACCTTTAAGATTGTTTTAACATCACTTAAACCGGTTGCATCGCCAGTACCGGCAGTGGCAACTATTTTAAATCCGAGGTTAGCTGCTTTTTCAGCGATAGGCTTTATCTTTTTCTTGTCGGTTTCCTTTACACTAATGAATATTGTACCTTCTTTAGGCAATTCCATACCTGCTGAAAGCTGTGACTTATAGAATGCCATTCCGAAGTTTTCATCTATTCCAATACTTTCTCCTGTGGATTTCATTTCAGGTCCAAGTACTGTATCGGATTCAGGTAATTTGAGGAATGGGAATACTGATTCTTTTACTGCAACATGGTCTATTTTGATTTCCTTTGTCAGACCGAAGTCTTTTAATTTGGCTCCGTGCATAATCCATGTTGCAACCTTGGCCAGAGGAACCCCAATAGCTTTACTTACAAACGGAACGGTTCTGCTGGCACGAGGGTTGGCTTCAATGATGTATACCATTTCCTCATCAAGTTTCACGGCATACTGAATGTTCATCAAACCTTTAACATCAAGTTCCAGTGCCAGTTTTGTTGAATGGTCACGGATTGTGTTTAAGATATGTTCCGGAATGGTTTGAGGAGGTATTACACATGCTGAATCTCCTGAGTGAACACCGGCTTCTTCAATGTGTTCCATGATTCCTGCAATGAATACGTCTTCGCCGTCACAGAGGATATCCACATCAAGTTCTATTGCATCTTCAAGGAATTTGTCAACAAGGATAGGATGATCCGGTGAGACCTTAACTGCTTCCTTCATATATTCCTCAAGTTCGTTCATGTCATAGACAATTTCCATTGCCCTTCCACCGATTACATATGACGGACGTACGAGAACAGGGAATGTGATTTTTTCCGCGATTTCCTTTGCTTCTTCAAATGAATTGGCTGTTCCATATGGAGCTTGGTGAATGTGTAATTTTTCAAGAAGTTCTGCGAACAGTTCCCTGTCTTCTACACGGTCAATACTTTCATATGGTGTTCCAAGTATTTTAACCCCTGCATTTGCAAGAGGCACAGCAAGGTTGATTGATGTCTGACCACCGAACTGTACTATTACCCCATCAGGTTTTTCCTGCTCGATTACACCCATTACATCTTCAAATGTTAACGGTTCAAAGAACAACTTATCTGAAATATCATAATCCGTACTTACTGTTTCGGGGTTGTTGTTGATTAATATTGTTTCAATTCCATCTTCTTTTAATGCTAAAGATGAATGTACACAACAGTAATCAAATTCAATACCCTGACCAATCCTAATCGGTCCAGCACCTAAGATTACAACCTTTTTCTTTGTAGTTGAGGTTAATTCATTACCTTTATCATAACTGCTGTAGTAATATGGTGTTTTTGCTTCAAATTCTGCCGCACAAGTATCCACCATCTTATATGACTGTTTGATATTGTATCTTTTAAGCAGATTTATTATATACTCTTCAGTCTGACCAGAAAGTTCAGCCAAACGTCTGTTAGAACATCCCATCTGTTTTGCTTTTCTTAGATACTCTTCATCATCAAGTTTTTCAGCAGTTACACTATTTTCAAACTCAACGATATTTTTGATTTTGTATAAAAAGAAATTATCAATTTTGGTTAACTCTCTGATTTTATCAATATCCATTCCATCCTTGATTGCAGAATAAATCTGGAAGTAGATTAAATCTGTTGGATTGGCCATATCCTCTTCAGTGTATTCAACATATTCAAATCCGTCAAAGCCCATGTCAAGTGATCTTAATGCTTTCTGGAATGCCTCTTCAAAAGTTCTTCCGATAGCCATCACTTCACCGGTTGCCTTCATCTGAACTCCAACCTGACGGCTGATTCCTTTAAATTTGTCAAACGGCCATCTAGGGATTTTAATTACAACGTAATCAATGGCAGGTTCAAAAGAAGCAGGAGTTTCTTTAGTAATGTCGTTTTTAATTTCATCCAATGTAAGACCCAATGCAACTTTTGATGATATTTTAGCAATCGGATACCCTGTTGCCTTTGATGCAAGTGCACTGCTTCTTGATACACGAGGATTTACTTCAATCACCTTATATTCATCAGTTTTAGGGTTCAGTGCAAACTGAATATTACATCCTCCGCGAATACCAAGTGCTCTTATAATCTTTATTGATGCATCACGCATTTTTTGAATGGTTTCATCACAAAGACACTGAATTGGAGCAACTACAACACTGTCTCCTGTGTGAATACCCATCGGGTCGATGTTTTCCATGGTACATACGATGATACAGGTGTCTTCCTTATCTCTCATCACTTCAAATTCTATTTCCTTCCATCCGAGAACTGATTCGTCAATGAGAACCTGATTGATGAAACTCATGTCCAGTCCGTGAGTTGCTATTTCAATTAATTCCTCTTCGTTGTGAGCGATTCCACCACCGGTTCCCCCTAATGTGAATGCAGGTCTGACAATTACCGGATAACCGATGTCTTCAACAGCTTTGAGGGCATCGTCAACACTTTCAACAGCATGACATTTTGGAATTTCCTCACCTATTTCCTCCATGAGGTTTGCAAATAAATCACGGTCTTCCACATCTTTAATTGTTTGAACATCAGATCCTATGACTTTAATTCCTTCAAGCAATCCCAAATCTCCAAGTCCTGTTGCAATATTCAGCCCGGTCTGTCCACCCATGGTCGGTAAAATAGCATCAATTTCTTCCTCTTTTATTATTTTTGCAACAACTTCAGGAGTTAACGGTTCTGTATAGACAGTGTCTGCCATTCCCAAATCAGTTTGAATTGTAGCAGGATTACTGTTAACAAGTACTGTTTCAATACCTTCCTCTCTTAGTGACTTACATGCTTGTGAACCGGAATAATCGAACTCCGCAGCCTGTCCGATTTGAATAGGTCCGGAACCAATAATTAATACTTTTTTAATATCTTTATCAACTGGCATATTGTAATCCCCTTTTTATTAATAATCATCCATCATTTGTTTAAATTCATCAAAAATATGTCTTGTATCATTAGGACCCGGTCCCGCTTCTGGATGATACTGTATACAGTGCAAAGGCAATTCCTTATGAGCAATACCTTCAGGTGTGCCGTCATTAAGGTTAATCTGAGTTAACATCAAATCTGTTTCCTTTAATGATTCCTTGTCGATTGTGAAACCATGGTTTTGGGATGTGATAAATACTTTTCCGGTGTTAATGTCTTTAACCGGCTGATTTTCTCCCCTGTGCCCGAATTTCATTTTATATGACCTTGCACCGAATGATTTTGCAATCAACTGCTGACCCATACAGATTCCAAATATAGGCAATCGGTTTGATAACTTTTTCATTGTCTCAATGGTTTCAGATACCCTGTCCGGGTTTCCCGGTCCGGATGTAATCATCAATCCTGAAGGAGAATAATCCAGAACAGTTTTATAATTGATATCATATGGGAATAAAATAACTCCAATGTCTCTTTCTAAAAATGAGTTGAGAATATTCCTTTTAACACCACAGTCGATTAAGGCAACTCTTGTATCTGCATCGGGATTAAATTCCTTGATTTCCTTTGTAGATACCAGATGAACAACATCTCTCTCTTCAATACTTGGTTGTGAACGTGCCATTTCAAGGAGCTTATCATCTGAAATGTCTTCAGTAGAAATTGCTGCTTTAAGTGAACCTCTTTCTCTGATTTTAAGTGTCAAATCACGGGTGTCTATTCCACTTATTCCTGGAGTTTCAAACTCTTTTAAAAATTCATCCAATGTTTTCTGAGGTCCAAAATTGGAAAGTTCACGACAGACCTCACGACAAACAAATCCTTCAACCTGAACCTTATCAGACTGATACCACTTTTCACTCACCCCATGATTACCCTCTAAGGGATAAGTAGACATTAATATTTCTCCTTTAAAAGAAGGGTCTGTTAATGATTCTGTGTAACCACCCATACCAGTGGAAAAAACAAGTTCTCCCAATTTAGTGGTTTCATAACCAAATGATTCACCTTTTAAAACAGTTCCATCTTCCAAAGCCAACTTAGCTATTTTTACCATTCAATCACCATTGTAATAAAAATTTATTATCTTTATAATATTTTATTTTTAATTATATATTAAAAGTTTGTTTTTTAGTAATTTAATCATGAAAATTTAAAAAAAGATTTTAGTTATATTCATAACAATTAATAAGGAATATTGTTAATAGTATAATTTAAGGTAGAAAAATATGGATAAGGAATCTGAAAGATTAATTAAAAAACAGTTCAAAAATCCGGATGATTTTAAGAAGTTCAAAAAACTGATTGGCGAGACAAAGGCATATGACGCTCCAAAATCATTTACAGGCAAACTCAGACCATATCAGAAAATAGGTTATTCTTGGCTGATTGAAAATATAAGATACAATTTCGGATGCATTCTAGCTGACGATATGGGTCTTGGAAAAACAGTGCAGGTATTAAGTGCAATTCTTTATTTTAAGGAAAACAACACCCTTGACAGTGAATCGTCACTGATTATCGTTCCGCCGACTTTGATATCCAACTGGGAAAATGAAATAAAAAAATTCACACCCAAACTGACATATTACATTTACCACGGATCCAACCGGGTCTTCCCCTTTGAAGACTATGACATCATATTAACATCATATGGCGTTGTCAGACTTGATTTGGATTTGTTTATGGATAAAACATGGTTCATTTGCGTTATTGATGAAGCACAAAACATTAAAAATCCAAACACCCAGCAAACAAAGGCAATCAAAAGCATAAAAGCAAAAACAAAAATAGCCATAACAGGCACTCCTATTGAAAACAAATTAACTGACTACTGGTCAATATTTGACTTTATAAATAAAGGATATCTGTCAAGTCTTGATAGTTTTAAAGCAAACTATGTTATGAGGATTGAAAGGCTAGAAGAGACAAAAACACTTGAAAAATTCAAAACGATAACACGACCGTTTGTCCTAAGACGTCTTAAAACCGACGACAACATTAAAGACGAACTTCCCGACAAAATCGTTAATGACATCTACTGCAGCATGACCAATAAACAGATTAAATTATACAATGCAATAATGGACGGGATTTTTGAGGATCTGGAAGGTAAAACCGGAATTGAGCGAAGAGGTGTCATCTTAAACATTATTACCGGATTGAAACAGGCATGCAACCATCCTGCACAGTTCCTTCATTCGGATAATCCCAAGATTTCAGAATCCGGTAAAATGGAACTGCTGATTACGATTCTGGAAAATATCATGGATATGGATGAGAAAGTTATAATTTTCACCCAATATGCTCAAATGGGCAAAATTATACAGAAACTGGTTTTCAAAAAGTTAAAGACAGAGGTTCTCTTTCTTCACGGTTCACTCACACAGCAGAAACGAAATGAAGTAATTTCCAAGTTTCAAAATGAAAGGAAGTGTAAAATTTTAGTTGCCACACTTAAAACCGGTGGTGTGGGACTGAACCTTACAGCCGCTCAGAACGTTATCCATTATGACTTGTGGTGGAATCCCGCCATTGAAAATCAAGCAACAGACCGTGTTCATAGAATAGGTCAGAAAAGCGATGTGATGGTATACCGGTTCATTACCAAAGGAACCCTTGAAGAGATAATTGATGAAATGAGTAAAAGTAAATTGAATCTGGCTGAAATGGCCATAAGCAATGACGAAACCTTCATAACTGAAATGAGCAATGAAGAGTTAAAGGAAAAATTATCACTGAGATTGTGATAATCTATTCAATCCTTAAAGTGAAGTTAAGACTTCGGGATGAGTGTGTTAATGCTCCAATTGAGATTATATCCACACCATAATCAACATAGTCGAGGATATTGTCTTTTGTAATTCCGCCCGAAACTTCAATTAATGAATTTTGACGGATGCCTAAGTTATTTAACTCGTCAATTACCTCTTTTACTTCGTTTCCGGACATATTGTCAAGCATGACAATGTCCACATTATTTTTAACACATTCGACTGCATCCTCTAGTGTTTCCACTTCAATTTCAATTTTTTTGGAAAAACTTGTATTTTCTTTGGCTTTTAAAAGGGCATCTGTCGGAGCTCCGCAGACTGCGATGTGATTGTCCTTGATTAAGACCATGTCATCCAGACAAAATCTGTGAGTGTCTGCCCCTCCAATGGTTAAAGCATATTTATCGAATTTTGCTATTCCCGGTGAAGTTTTACGGGTTCCGGCTATTCTTACATCATAATCCTTAACCATCTCCACATATTCATCTGCTGCAGTGGCAACCCCGCTCATCCTCATGAGCAGATTCAGTGCGGTTCTTTCAAGAAGAAGTATTGTTCTTGCATCTCCTCTTAAAGATATTAACAAATCATTTTTAGAAATTTTAACACCTTCTCTCAAACATAGTGTAACTTCAACACCATATTCTTCAAACATCTCCCGAATAATATCAATACCTGCTAAAATTCCTTTATCTTTAGATATTATAGATGCATTTACAATTTTATCCTTTTCAACTACTGCATTAGAAGTAATGTCACCAAACCCTTCATCTTCAGCCAGCATATACTCAATAATCTTGTCCAAAAAATCACCTAAAATTTAATAATTAATTATGAATATATATTTAATTCTATAAATATGAAAGTGATTAAATTATGGAAATAATATTTTTAGGAACTTCATCTGCAGTTCATTCAAAAGAAAGGAATCAACCTTCAATTGCAATGAAAGCCTTTGGAAATGTGTTTTTATTTGATTGTGGTGAAGGAACACAAAAGCAGTTGCTCTTTACCAACATAAGTCCTATGAAAATATCAAAAATATTCATCACACATTATCACGGGGATCACATTCTGGGCATTCCCGGCCTTCTGCAGTCCCTGAGTCTGAACGGAAGAGAAACCAAATTAACCATTTATGGACCAAGAGGACTGAACAATTTAAAAGAAGCCATTTATAATTTAGGTTATTGTTCAATTGAATTTGAAGTTGAATTTATTGAAATAGACTCCGGAATTGTCGAAGAGACAGATGAATATATAATCAGATGCCAGCAGGTCAGGCATAACGTGCCTTCACTAGCTTATTCTATTGAAGAGAAGAAAAAGCCAAGATTTTTACGTGAAAAGGCCATTGAATTAGGGGTTCCAGTAGGCCCGGCATTTGGAAAACTGCATAACGGCGAAGAAGTTGAAATTGATGGAAAAATAATAAAACCCGAACAGGTTCTCGGCCCACCTAGAAAAGGAAATAAGATAACCTATTCCGGAGATACCCGTCCATGTGAAGAGATGATTATGTTTGCTAAAGACAGCACCATCCTTATTCATGAATCAACTTTCATAGAAAAACAAGCGCAAAACGCATTGGATTACGGCCATTCCACTGCAGGAGATGCCGCTTATGTTGCCCGTGAATCAAACAGTGAAAATCTAATAATAACCCATATAAGTACAAGATACGGAGAAGAATATGCTCAGATTATGCTGAGTGAGGCGAAGCAGACATTTGAAAACACACAACTGGCTGAAGATTATATGGAAATAACAGTTAGGGCAAAATCATGATTATAGAAAATATTGACATTCCCCCAATGACTTTAATTTATATTTTAGTCATTATTCTTGCAACTTCACTGCTTACAAGACTTGTTGCTTTTCTAATGAACAAAATACAAAGATTCAAAAAGGACATGACACTGGTTTATCTCATCAGAGACATTATCAATTATATAATTTATTTCATAGCCCTGATGATTATTTTGCAGTTTTTCGGAATTAACTTAACCGGAACACTATTGAGTCTTGGAATTGTAGGTATTGCAGTGAGTTTTGCTGCCAAAGACATTATTTCCAATTTATTTTCCGGAATAATCCTGATAATGGGCAAAAGCATTAAAGTTGGAGATACAATTGAAATCAACAAGAAAAAGGGAACTGTCGAGAGAATTAGCCTCAGGTCAACAATCATTGTTGATGACAATGGAATCAAAGATCATATTCCGAATTCCACATTGACAAATTATCCCTATTTGGAATACAAATCTCCGGAAAAATATAGGGTCGACATACAAACCGGACTGGCACTTGATATTGATATTGAAGAGTTCAAAAGATATATCACCCGAAAGATTTCAGAATATGACAAGATTTTAATAGAACCTGAACCAAATGTCTATGCAAAGGAGATAACTTTTGAAGAGTGTAAAGTCAAGGTGTCATTTTGGGTAAAAGACTTAAAAGATAAAGACAAATATAAATTAATAATCACAAATGAAATAAGAAAACATGTTGAAAATCGGTGAAATTATGACAAATTCACTTCAAGATGAAATTTTAAAATTAAAAGAAGAAAAAAATGCAATAATACTTGCACACAACTACCAGCCTAAGGAAGTTCAGGAAATTGCTGATTTTTTAGGAGATTCATTGGAGTTATGTATTAAAGCTTCCGAGATTGATGATAAAGATTTGGTAATATTCTGTGGTGTGGACTTTATGGCTGAAACTGCATTTATCCTGAATCCGGATAAAAAAATTGTCATTCCAACACTTGAAGCAGAATGTCCGATGGCCCATATGCTTCCGGAAGAGGAATTGCTGAAAGCCAAAGAAGAGTATCCTGATGCAGGAGTTATTCTTTATGTAAACAGTATTGCTGAGGCAAAACAGCATGCAGACACATTATGTACTTCTGCAAATGCCGTTAAAATTGCTGAAAGCCTGCCTCATGACAAGATATTGTTCGGTCCGGATAAAAATTTAGGAACTCACGTTAGTGAAAAAATAGACAAGGAAATTATTCCAGTTCCAAAAGACGGACACTGCTATGTTCACAGACTGTTCCATGTTGAGGATGTTGAACTTAAAAGAAAAGAATATCCCAATGCCGAAATAATCTGCCACCCCGAATGTAAAATTGAAGTTCAGAGGGCATGTGATGAAGTAATGTCAACCGGAGGAATGTTAAGACACATTGCTCAAAGTGACAGAGAGGAATTTGTTATTGGAACTGAAATTGACATGATTACAAGAATCAGTACAGAAGTTCCTGGGAAAAAATTATATCCCCTGCTTGAAGGTGCAATTTGTGAAACAATGAAACTGCATACCCTTGAAAAAATCAGGGACTGTCTTGTTAATGAAGCTCCCGAAGTAACCCTTCCGAAAGAAGTTGCGGACAAATCCCGAAAAGCTGTTGAACATATGTTGAATGCTAGTTAACGCTAGTTTTGACTTTTTTATTTTATAAACTTATTTAAAAAATCAATTACCTCATCACCAATGAAAGCGTAATCTTTTTCTTTAAAATAATAATCCTCTTTTTCATCATCCATGATTATGACAATCGAATCTTTAACTGATTCCCTAAAGGGCAATATGTCCAATTCTGAACGGAAATAATTATTATTGGTTCCAACGAATAAGGATTTGGCTTTTATATCATGCAATTTATCTATAACATCAAATTCCATGTCACAGTCGTTTCTGAATTTAAAATCATAAATGTCCCAGAAAAAACACTCTTCATTAAAATCCTCGAATATTGCTGCAATTTCAGCGTTGCTTAAATTATCAAATGCTTTTTTGGAAGCAGAATGGGCAAACAACAATGAATTGATTGCAATAATACATTTTGTTTTAGAAATACTGTATCCATCTGAATAATAATCTTCAACCGAATCTATGATGTTTTCGAGGGTTTTTGCAAGAATAAATTTGTAACCGGAAACTTTAGCTGCAGTATTTATACACAAAATAAACTCCATTTCATCTGGATATTCACATGCCCAAGTTAAAATCTGATAACCTCCTATGCCTTCACCGACTAGCCCCGAGATCTTTTTAATTTTGAATTTTTCCTCTAGAAACTGTCGTTTGAAGTTTACTGCATCAAGAGAGGTGTATCTTGGGAAATTATAATTTAATCCTGTTGAGGATGGAGAACATGAATCGGGAGTTCCTAATGAATGAATTATGATAAAATAAAATTCATCCAATAAATCACTGTTATTTATAATATACTTATGAGATTCTCTTAAAAAGGAGTATATTCCCCTGAAGGTTGGAAAATACAATACGGCATTTGTAATAAATCCTTCATCATCGAATTTCGGATTGCCCCATGTGGAATATTGGACTTTAACATTTTCAAGAACCCTGCCATATTCAAATTCGAATGAATCCATTGTATAACAATCATTTTTAATTGATAAAATAATAAAACCCCCCTTATCATTAACTTTGTTTTTATTTTATTTAAACTGATTCATGAATAATTCCAAATCCTCTTCAAATCTGGAATAATCCTCAAAACCTGTAAAATCCATTGTTGATTCATATAAAATTATTTTTGAATTGGATATTAACTTTTTTAAAGGTAAAGTGTCGAAGTCAGGAGAATAATAAATATCATCGGTTGATGAAAATATAAGTGTTTTTGCCAGGATATTGCCCAATTTATCTTCCAGATTATAATCAAGAATCGCATCATTTCTGAATTTGAAATCATAGATGTCATTGAACAGTCTTTCGTCAACGAAATCATCCATCAACACATCGATTTCATCATTGGACATTTCCTGAAAAATCTTTTTTGAAAAGTAATTAGAGTACAGTAACCGGTTGAGAGAAACCATACTTCGGGATATGGATTCACTATACAATCCATTGTAAAAATCATCAGATGACTCTATTATACTATCAAGACATTTAGAGATAACATACCTATAACCGTTTGTTTTATAGGAACTGGAATTTACTATGATAAAATCCATTTCATCAGGATATTCGCATGCCCAAGTATAAACTTCATAACCTCCAAGTCCACTACCGCCAATGCCGTGTATTTTTTCAATACCCAGTCTTTCTTTTAAAAATTGTCTTTTGAAATTAACACGATCCTTAATTGAGTATTTTGGAAAATTATATTTCAATCCGGTAGTTGATGGAGAACATGATTCGGGAAACCCCAGAGAAGTGATTGAAATAATGAAATAATCCTCTTTATCGAAAACCGCACCGCTTTTATTCAGCTCGAACAAATTTCCCACCGAAGAGTAATTGCCGTTGAAGTTATGGCAATAAACAATTGCATTGCTTATATTGTCGTTTTCATCATATTGCGGATTGCCCATAAGCAAATACTCAACTTGAACATTTTCCAGTGTGCGACCGTATTCAAATTCGAATTCATCAATCGTGTAGGTGCCATATCCTTCATGAAATTCCAGTTTATTCATGTCACCACTCCATATAATAATTACTAAATAATATTATTTAAAATTAATTAATTGTACATAAATATTTGATTAAATTTAAAATTTATTAAAAATATTTGAAATGCATTACATATCCTCCAAAAA
>CACZNW010000179.1 GCA_902782595.1 uncultured Methanobrevibacter sp.
AGAGGATTGTGGAGTACACTTATGCACAAAAAAGATGTTTGGACAAAAAACCGAAAAAAGGAGCATTCAACTTGACAGTCCCATAGATACTTCCAGCTTAATTTTTTTTAATTATTTTTATTTTTGATATAATGACTTTGTTTAACGATATGCTAAAGAGGATTACTTTAAAAGAGTTGTTATCTGTAATCATTATTTTATTTGTTATTCAATATTTAATAAATACTTTAAACATTGTTCATATTGATATTGTGTGGATTTATATTATTATAATTTTTTACTTTATTTTTAAACTTAAAGATGGGCTGGCGACAATAGGGGGAGATGCACGGGAACTTTTCAATCTGAAACTGTTTGAAAACATCCTTCTGATTGTAATTCTAAACATATTTATATCATACGGAATGTTGTACTTTTCAAATTTCATTTTAAAAACCACAGCACTGAATCTGGCATCCAATTCCCTTTTTACAGGTGCAGTTGCAGCCGTTGCCATATCTCCGATTTCTGAAGAACTGATATTTAGGGGTGTTTTTTTAAACAGACTGAAACTGATTGTTCCGACAGTATTTGCAGTGCTGATTTCATCATTATTGTTCGCTTCTCTTCACAGTTTCGGATCCATATTTTCAGCCTTTGTTTTTGCAGTCTGCATTGCAGTGCTGTATCTTAAAACCGATAACATTTTGGTTCCAATGTTTGCCCATTTTCTAAATAATCTGTTTGCCGAAACAATTGTTTTTCTGGATTCAAACAATGTACTGTTTACAAATGATATGGTTATAATGGTAATGTCATCTTTAGCCATTGTTTCTTTTGTGGTTATTTTTGTCTGTGTTGCAGGTCAACTGAAAATATTAAATAATAATGACTGATAAAATATCTTTTATGGATTTAAGAAAAATTGGTATTGTATTAATATTTGTCGGTATCGTTCTCACTGTTGTTTTTATCAAAAACCAGCAGATTTTTGTTCCGGCTTTAACAGTAACTGTATTGGGATTTTTTGTCACTGTTGTCGGCTTTGTCAGTGAGGTTAGAAAAAGAAAAATCATCAATGACAGACTGGATAAGGACATCGATACTGTTATCCAACCTTTGATTACCAAATATTCAAATTTAAATAAACAGTATCGCAGGGAATTTGAAGGAGAGGAATATGCTCAAAAAAGACTTGAACTTAACAGGAATCTGGAAAGGGAACTGACAGAAAACCTTCCTTATCTTGAAAGCAGGGAAATAAAAAAGATTGTTATTAATTTCAGTCAGGAGCAGGATAAACTTTGAAATTTTTTTCAAAATAAAACTCAATGTACATTTTGTTACAACAAGGTTTTAAATAGTACCTTAAACTAAATTTTTAAATAGTGATAAAATGTTTTCCCCAAGTATTGAAGAAGTAAAAAAAATAAGTCAAAACGAAGAATATAAACGGATTCCGATATCTTATGAAATGTATTCGGATATCGCAACACCGATTGAAGTATTAAGAATTCTAAAAGGCATAAGCAAACACACATACATGCTTGAAAGCGTAGAGGATTCAAAAAAATGGGGAAGATACACATTTCTAGGTTTCAACCCGCTTTTGGAGTTTACCTGCCAAAACGGAACCATCCACATCAAAGGGGATAAGGATTTCAATGAACTCAACGAAGATGAAACCATCATCAAAACTGATAATCCAAATGATATAATCAAGGATTTAATTGAAAAAAACAGATCTCCAAAGATTGAAAATCTTCCTCCATTTACCGGGGGATTTGTAGGATATTTTGCATATGACTATATCAAATATTCAGAACCGACATTGAATCTTGATGCCGAAAACCAGGATCAGTTCAAGGACATAGACCTGATGCTTTTCGACAAGGTCATAGCCTTTGACAACTTCAAACAGAAAATCATTATCATCGTAAATATGAAAACCGGTGATTTAAAAAATAATTATAAAAAGGCATGTGACGAACTGACCGAGATTGCAAACCTTATAAAGCACGGTAAAAGAACACAAATCACTCCCCTAAAAATAAAGTCTGATTTCAAACCTGCATTTTCAAGGAAAAAGTACTGTGAAATGGTTGAAAAGGCAAAAGATTATATTCGTGAAGGGGATATATTTCAGGTTGTTCTTTCAAACAGAATCGAAGCTGAAATATCCGGCAGTCTGCTTGATACATACAGGGTTTTGAGAACAACAAATCCCTCTCCCTACATGTTCTATTTCTCAAGTGACGATATAGAAATAGCAGGGGCATCTCCTGAAACTCTTGTAAAGCTGAATAACAATAAGCTCTACACGTTTCCGCTTGCCGGAACAAGACCACGGGGGAAAACCCGTGAGGAGGATATGGAACTTGAAAGAGATTTGCTTTCGGATGAAAAGGAGCTGGCTGAACATAACATGCTTGTTGATTTGGGAAGAAATGATATTGGAAGAATCGCAGAAATAGGTTCTGTAAAAGTGGAGAAGTACATGTCCGTTGAAAGATTTTCACATGTGATGCATATAGGCTCCACAGTAACCGGAACCCTGAAAGAAGACATGGATTCACTTGCAGCAATCGATTCAATCCTTCCGGCAGGAACACTGTCAGGTGCTCCTAAAATCAGGGCATGTGAAATAATAAATGAACTTGAAAACAACAAACGCGGAATATACGGCGGAGCCATAGGATATGTGGATTTAAGCGGCAATCTGGATACCTGCATTTCAATAAGAATAGCCTTTGCACGAAACGGCAAGGTATTCATACGTTCAGGTGCCGGAATTGTAGCGGACAGTATCCCCGATAGGGAATTCGACGAATGCATGAATAAGGCGGCAGCCGTAATCGATGCTTTAAAAACTGCTGACGGGGGATTGCAATGATACTTTTAATTGATAATTATGACAGTTTTTCATATAACCTATACCAGCTGATCGGTGAGGTTACACAGGACATTCAGGTTTCAAGAAACGACAGGATAACGGTTGAAGAGATAAAAACCTTGAATCCCGATGCGATTATTTTATCTCCCGGACCTGGAAAACCGGAAAGTGCGGGAATCTGCATTGAAGTCGTTAATCAGTTTTATAATAAAATCCCGATTTTAGGGGTTTGTCTGGGTCATCAGGCAATTTGCGCTGCATTCGGAGGTGAAATTTCGCATGCAAAAAGGCTGATGCACGGCAAGTCATCGGATATTTCACTTGACTATGATTTTATTTTTAAGGGCCTTCCTGGTGAAATAAGTGTTGGAAGGTATCACTCCTTAAGTCTGGTAGAAAACACCCTTCCTGATTGTCTTGAAGTCATTTCAAAAGCAAAGGATGACGGGGAAATCATGGCGGTGAAGCATAGGGATTTTAATGTTTACGGCCTTCAGTTTCATCCGGAATCAATACTGACTCCGGAAGGAATTATTATTATAGAAAATTTTCTTGAAAAGGTTGAAAGAGGTATTTTATGATTAAGGAAGCTATTTTAAAGGTATACAAACATCAGGATTTAACTTATGATGAAGCCTATCAGACAATGGATGAAATCATGAGCGGTGAAGCCAGTGAAGTTCAGATGAGTGCTTATTTAACGGCCATGGCAATGAAAGGTGAAACAATAGAAGAAATTACTGCATCGGCTAAAGCGATGAGGGCACATTGTCTGAGACTTTTAAATGATGAGGAGGTTTTAGAAATTGTCGGAACCGGAGGAGACGGTTCAAACACATTCAATATATCAACAACCTCATCAATTGTCATTTCAGCCGCAGGAGTCCCTGTTGCAAAACACGGAAACAGGTCAGCGTCAAGCAAATGCGGAGCTGCAGATGTGCTTGAGGAGCTTGGAGTAAACATCCAGATAAGTCCGAGCAGAAGTTTAAGATGTTTAAAGGAAAACAATATCTGCTTCTTATTTGCTCAAAATTACCATATGTCAATGAAATATGTTGCCAATGTAAGAGGTGAACTTTCAATAAGAACAATATTCAATATCCTTGGGCCTCTGACAAACCCTGCAGGTGCTACAATGCAGGTTTTGGGGGTTTATGAAAAGGAACTGGTCGAACCATTAATCGAGGTCTTGAAGAATCTGGGAGTCAGTTCGGCAGTGTCTGTTTATGGAATGGACGGAATGGATGAAATTTCAGTCAGTGATAAAACATTTGTATGTGAACTTAAAGATGGTAAAACAATGTCTTATGAAATTTCACCCGAATATTTCGGAATGGAGATGTGTTCTAAAAAAGACCTGATTGGAGGGGATGCAAAAGAAAATGCAGCAATCACGTTGTCAATTTTAAAGGGTGAAAAAGGACCAAAAAGAAATGCTGTTCTTCTGAATTCTGCTGCGGGACTGTATGTTGCAGGAAAAGTTGAATCTTTAAGGGAAGGTGTTGAACTTGCAGCCGAAATTATTGATTCGGGAAAAGCATTGAAACAACTTGAAAAATTCATTGAATTTACAAACGGATGATTATTATGTTGGATGAAATAGTTGAAAAAACAAAAGAAAGGGTAAAAATTGCAAAGAGCATTATTTCACTTGATGATTTGAAAAATGAAGTTTCCTTAATGGATATTAATGATGAATTCCCGTTTAAACAGGCTTTAAGTGGTGATGATATAGCCATAATTGCCGAAGTAAAAAAGGCCTCTCCATCTAAAGGAGTGATTGCTGAGGATTTTGATTATCTGGGAATTGCAAAGGAATATGAATCTGCAGGAGCATCTGCAATTTCAGTCTTGACAGAACCCTATTTTTTCCAGGGATCCGATGATTATCTAAAGGAAATATCAGAAAATGTTACCATTCCGGTTTTAAGAAAGGATTTCATTATTGACGAGTATATGATTTGGGAAGCCAAAGCTTTAGGTGCTTCAGCAATTCTTTTAATCGTTTCCATTTTGGACATTGTTCAGTTAAAGAAATTTCTGGATTTGGCACATGATTTGGGTCTTTCCGCCATAGTGGAGACTCATGATGGTGATGAAATCATGAGGGCACTGACTGTCGGTGCTGAAATAATAGGAGTCAATAACCGTAACCTTAATGATTTTAGTGTAGATATAGAAAACAGTATCAGTTTACGTAGATGTGTCAGTGGAGATGTTATATTTATTTCAGAAAGTGGCATTAAAACAAAGGAAGATGTTACCAGATTAAAAGAAAATGATGTCGATGCAGTTTTAATAGGTGAAACTTTAATGAAAAGTGATGATAAAAAGGCTATGATTGCGGAGCTGAAAAATGGTTAAAATCAAAATCTGCGGAATAAGAAGAATAGAAGATATAATGATTATAAACAAATATAAACCGGAGTACATCGGTTTTGTATTCGCAGATTCAAAAAGAAAAGTTTCTCATAATCAAGCACGCCAATTAAAGCAAAACTTAAATTCGGATATAATTTCTGTTGGTGTTTTCGTGGACGCCTCCCAAAGTGAAATACTGAAACTGTTCGAAGAAGGATTAATAGATATTGCCCAGCTTCATGGAAATGAAAGTGAAGAAGATATTATAAGCCTAAAAAGGAAAACCGGCGATGAATTAAAAATTATTAAAGCTATTGAAATGTCGGAAAATACTGATCTGCTTGGATACAATGATTCACATGCGGACTATTTGCTTTTGGATAGTGGAAAGGGCAGTGGAAAAACCTTCGACTGGAGTTTAATAAATTCTGGTCTAAAAAAGGAATTCTTTTTGGCAGGGGGATTAAACAGTTCAAATATTTGCGAAGCAATATCAAGATTTAACCCGTATGCAGTTGATTTGAGTTCAAGCCTTGAAACTGACGGATTTAAAGATGAAAATAAAATAAAGGAACTTATGGAGGTAATAAATTGAATAATGGAAGATACGGCGAATACGGTGGCCAATACATATCAGAAACGTTAATGAATGAATTAATATACTTGGAAGAACAGTACAATCACTATATCAATGATGAAGAATTTATTAATGAATTAAACACCTTATTGAAGGAGTATGCGGGACGCCCTTCATTATTGTATTATGCAAAAAGAATGACTGAAGACCTCGGCGGCGCCAGAATCTATCTGAAGCGTGAAGATTTAAACCACACCGGGGCGCATAAAATAAATAATGTTTTAGGTCAGGTGCTTCTTGCTAAAAAAATGGGTAAAACAAGAGTAATAGCAGAAACAGGTGCTGGCCAGCACGGTGTGGCAACTGCAACTGCAGCTGCACTCCTGGATATGGAATGTGAAGTATTTATGGGTGAAGTGGATACAAAAAGACAGGCCTTAAACGTTTACAGGATGGAACTTCTGGGTGCTAAGGTTCACTCGGTTAAATCCGGAACCAAAACACTGAAGGATGCGGTAAATGATGCTTTTCGTGACTGGATTGCAAGGGTTCACGATACCAATTATGTAATCGGTTCTACAATGGGGCCTCATCCGTTTCCGATGATTGTACGTGATTTTCAGGCAGTCATAAGTGCCGAAGCAAAAGAACAGTTCCTTGAAAAAGAAGGAAAACTTCCCGATGCAGTAATCGCCTGTGTTGGAGGGGGAAGTAATGCGATGGGAGCATTCTATAATTTTATCGAAGATGAAAGTGTTAAACTAATCGGCTGTGAAGCGGGAGGTAAAGGAATAGACACTCCATATAATGCGGCGGCACTTACCAACGGTAAAATTGGAATATTTCATGGAATGAAATCAATATTCAATCAGGGAGATTATGGTCAGATTGCACCGGTATACTCAGTCTCGGCAGGTCTTGATTATCCCGGAGTGGGACCGGAACATGCCTATTTAAGAGACACCGGAAGGGCACAGTACGTTCCGATAACTGATGAGGAGGCAGTTGAAGCATTCGAATACCTCTCAAGAATGGAAGGAATAATTCCGGCTATTGAAAGTGCACATGCCGTTGCACACGCCATGAAGATAGCTCCACAAATGAACAGTGATGAAACGATAATGATATGCCTTTCAGGAAGAGGTGATAAGGATGTCAGATCAATTGCAGAGTACAGGGGAGTTGATTTAAATGAGTAAAATACCTGATGCATTTAAAAACGGAACAGCATTCATCGGATTTTTAACAGCTGGAGACCCGACCGTTGACAAATCTGTTGAATACATTTTGGCAATGGAAGAGGCGGGATGTGATTTGGTTGAAATAGGAATTCCTTTTTCAGATCCGATGGCCGAAGGCGTTGTAATCCAGGAGGCCAATGTAAGGGCACTCAAACACAATACAACAACCGATGATGTATTTGACATTGTCAGACGTGTTCGTGAAAAGACAGATATTCCGCTTGTGTTTTTAACATATATCAATCCCGTTTTCTTTTACGGATATGAAAAATTCTTTAAAAGATGTGGGGAACTGGGAATTGACGGGATAATTTCTCCTGATTTGCCGTATGAGGAAAAAGGTGAAATTGCTGACATTGCTCTTTCAAACGGTGTTGATGTCATTTCATTAATTGCACCCACCTCCAAACAGAGAATACAAAAGATTGCATCGGATGCAACGGGTTTTATTTATGTAGTTTCTTCGTTGGGTGTTACCGGAATGCGTTCGGAGATTAAAACAGATTTAAACGCAATTATATCTGATATTCGTGAAGTTACAGATTTGCCTTTGGCAGTTGGTTTTGGAATTAACACGCCCGAACAGGCATCAGGCATAGGTAAAATTGCAGATGGTGTTATAGTCGGTAGCGCAATTGTTAAAATCATCGAAGAGTATGGTGAAAATGCTGCCGAACCGTTAAAGGAATATGTTTCAGAAATGAAAAATGCTTCAAATAAATAAAAAAGTTAAACTTATAATATATAAAAAACAAATATATTTACATTATTAATAAGAGGATTATTTATGTTTAAAGCAGAATTAAGTGATTCTAGTATATTAAAAACCAGTTTTGATGCTATTTCATCCAT
>CACZNW010000180.1 GCA_902782595.1 uncultured Methanobrevibacter sp.
ATATTAATAGTAATGATTCTATATAATAATTTAGTCAATGTAATAATGTCAATTAGTACAAACAACATTAGCCAAACAGACTTGTTTATATTCATAATTTCAGCATTAATATTTTCATTGACGGTAGATATTATATTTGGAGAACTTCCATCAAGAATTCATCCTGTAGTTATAATCGGATTTCTTATAAATTTTTTCAAAAGGATATTTATTAGATTAAAAAACAGATTTTCAGGTTTTATGACAGTTCTTGGGGTTTGCATGGTTTCAAGTGTAATATTATATGTTATTTATTTTGTTTCATCTGTTAATATTATTGTTTTATTCATTGTTTTTTCAATAATACTATCATCAACATTTTCCGTCAATATGCTATTGCAGACGGCAGATGATGTTAAAAATGCACTTGATGATGATATTTCAAAGGCACGTCAGTTAGTTTCATATCTTGTAAGCCGTGATACCAATGAGCTGACAGAATCATTTATTGTATCGGCAACGATTGAAAGCCTAACGGAAAACATTACAGATTCGTTTACGGCACCGGTGTTTTATTACATGATATTTTCAGTTATAATTTTTGTTTTCATTATTCCTGATCAGTTGTTTTACCTGCTGCTTGTTCCTATTCTGTATAGAATCTCGAATACACTTGATGCAATGCTTGGTTATAAAACGGATGAATTAAATAACATAGGTTATGTTCCGGCAAAGATAGATGACATTCTAAATTACATTCCTTCAAGAATTACAGGACTTTTTGTTGTAATGTCAGCTTATCTGCTTAAACTTGACGGAAAAAATGCATATAAAATAATGAAAAGAGATGCAAGAAAATGTCCATCACCCAATTCAGGTTATACAATGGCAACAACAGCCGGAGCATTAAACATTCAGCTGATTAAAAAAGGTACATATATTTTAGGAGACAATAATAAAGATATAAAATCAGAAGATATTTCAAAAGCGGTAGGACTATCTAAATTAACAATAATTTTATTTACAGTAACAATTATTATATTATTAACATTAGTATTTGTGATATTATGAAAATTGCAGTTATATCAGTATCAGATAAAGGTAATGAACTTGCATCACTCTTAAAAGAAAAATTGGATTCAGATTCAACAATAATCAAATGTGATTTATATCATAAGAATGTTAAAAATTACTTTCCAGTTTTATTCAATGAATATGATGCAATAATCGCTATTATGGCATCGGGGATTTTAATCAGGTCGATTGCACCATTGATTAAATCCAAGCTAACAGATCCCGCAATCATAAATGTTGATGATAATGGAAACTTTGCAATATCAGTACTTTCCGGCCATATCGGAGGTGCCAATGAAATGACAGATAAAATTGCCAAGTTACTGAATGCAACCCCTGTCATCACAACATCCACTGATGTAAACAATAAACTGGGAATAGATGTTTTAGCAAGGGATCTGTACTTGTCAATAGACAATAGTGAAAAAATATTATACTTCAATAAGGCTATTCTTGAGGATCGTGAAATTTCACTGACAATAAATCCGAATAAAAATTTCAAGTATCTCTTTGAATATTTAAATGACACTACATTTGAAACAAACATCTCAATAAGTTATTCTTCAAAAATAAATACAGATGAAATACTTGTTACATTGGATGAACATGAATTAACATTAAAGGAAAAAAAAGTGGTTGTCGGAATCGGATGCAGACGGGGAAAAGAATCCATTAAAATCTTTGAAGGAATAAAAAAATCATTCGGGGAGTTAAATATTTCACCTACAAGAATTAACATGTTTGCATCAGCCGAAATTAAAAAAGATGAAAAAGGAATTATACATTTGTCAGATACCCTCAATATTCCGGTTGAATTTGTTGATATGGAAAAATTAAAGTTATTCAAATCAGGAGATGTTTCAAAATCTGATTTTGTATACTCAAAATTTGGAATTTATGGTGTCTGTGAACCGTCAGCATTAATAGTGGCAGGTTTTGATTCAAGATTAATTTTTAAAAAGACATCTTATGACGGCGTTACAATAGCTGTTGCCGTTTCAAGTTAATTGATTTAAGTTTTAAAAAATAGTAAAATGAAAGAAAACTAAATTAGATTGCTTCTAATTTAGATAAAACTTCCCAGATTAAAGTTCTAGCATGTACAGGAATATTAGGATCATTACTGATTTCATCCAATTTTCCAAGAACAGTACTAATTCTCACGGATTGATCTTGTTCTTCATCCTTTAATAAATCACAAGACTGATTAGCTGCTTCTCTAATGTTACGAGGAACAGTGTTGTTTTCTGAAATATAGTCAAGAATTTCACATACCTCATCGATTGCTTGATTACTCATCATACTCCCTCCAAAATAAAGTAATTTAAAATAAGTATAAAATAACTATTAATTTAATATTTGTTTTTAATTTCTTTAAATAGTTTGCGGTAATTGAAAAATTTTTTGTAGAAAAATTTATATTTAATTAAAAATTAATTAATACATATGTCAGATATAAGCAAAACTACTATAA
>CACZNW010000181.1 GCA_902782595.1 uncultured Methanobrevibacter sp.
AAGAGTCAGGAAAAAAATAAATTGAAATAGAGATTAAAAATCTCTATTTTTTAACTGTAATTTTAACACTTTTGTAGCTTTGTTAAAGTATTTGTCACCTTTGTAGGTAATTTTAGCAGTGTGATAATTGCTTTATAAGCCAATTATCCACGAGACTTAATTAAAACAACAACCGAATATAATGCAGTTATTGAAGATAACTTTCAATATCCAAAAAGACAAAATTAATATAAATATCATACATATTATTATATATGAGAATTATTTTAGCAGGAACCGGCAGTGCAGTTGGAAAAACCACAATAGCTACCGGCATAATGAAGGCTTTAAGCGAAAAATACGATGTCCAACCTTTTAAGGCAGGACCGGATTATATTGACCCTTCCTATCATACCCTGGCAACGGGCAATACCTCAAGAAACCTTGATTCATTTTTTATGAAGCAGGGTCAAATCAGAGACTCATACCTAAAAGGAATGAAAGGCAAAGACATTGCCGTTATTGAAGGTGTAAGGGGTTTATATGAAGGAATTGATTCCATCAATGATATTGGAAGCACAGCTTCAATAGCTAAAGCTCTAAAAGCGCCTGTAATATTAATCATTAATTCTAGAAGTCTGGTTAAAAGTGCGGCAGCACTGGTTTTGGGGTTTAAAGCACTTGATCCTGAAATCAACATTGCGGGAGTCATTCTAAACAAAGTCAAAAATAAAGCACACTATGAAAAAACCAAACGCTCGATTGAAGAGATAACCGGCACTGAAGTTATTGGAGGAATCGTGCGTGACAACAATATTTCAATTGAACAGAGACATCTGGGTCTTGTTCCGGCACGTGAAAGGGAAACCTCCATTAAATTCATCAATATCTGGTCTGAAACAATTAAGGAATCAATTGATTTGGACCGTTTGGTTGAAATAGCAAAATCCGCTCCAAAAATAACCTCCGACACCATTCCAATCTGGAATAAACTTAACAGACAGCATGTTAAAATTGGAGTTGCATATGATGAAGTTTTCAATTTCTATTATAAAGAAAATATAGAGGCACTTGAAGCAAATAATGCTAAAATAGAATATTTTTCACCATTAAATGATGAAAACCTACCTGATGTTGACGGACTCTACATCGGCGGAGGATATCCCGAACTATTCTCAAAAGAACTGTCAGAGAATTTTCAGATGTTAAGTGACATTAAGCAATTCCACAACGATTCCAGACCAATTTTTGCCGAATGCGGAGGTTTGATGTACCTTATGAATTCAATACATGACGATAAAGTAGTTGACATTTATCCATACAGGGCTGTTTTAACAGATAAAGTGCAGGCCCTGAAATACACGATAGCCGAAGTGCAAGAGGACAATATTATTTCAAGGAAAGGTGAAATATTCCATGGCCATGAATTCCACTACTCAAAAGTTATCGTTGATGATTTGAAAAATCCATTGGCATTTAAAATTACAAGAGGAAAAGGGTCATATGATTTGCAGGACGGTTTTATGGAAAAAAACACCCTTGCAAGTTATGTTCACACTCATGTTGCGGCAATGCCCAATTTTGGAGGAAACCTGACAATATCGGCTAAAGAATTAGAAGGTTAAAAAATGAGAAAATATGATTATTTCAATCCGATGATTGTTGTTGTTGCGATTCTCGCATTTCTTGTGATGGGATATATCGGTTCATTCAATTACCGGTTCGAAGACCCCCTTGACATGGAAGTGATTTTAACTGTTGTTTTTGCCTGCATAATATTTACTGCAGGTTTCCTTTTAACTGAGCGTAAAGTAAATTTCAAAGTCTCTGAAATTAACTATCTAAGCGAAAAGTTATTATTAACTTTAACAATGCTTGCATTGATTTTGCAGGCCTTGAATCTTGTGTATTTAGGAGGCATTCCGCTTTTTGATTCCGCCCTAAAAGCAAGTGCAACAACCAATATCTGGAGAGTTGCATATCCATTGTTCCTAATAACCATTAATTTTTTACTGGCAAAGTATTATAATCGCAAATACCTTGTTTTAATTCTTCTGGGAGCACTTGTATTCGGTTTGAACGGTTATAGAACCTCAGTTTTGGGAATTCTGGGAAGTTCCTTTATTACATTATACTATCTTGATAAGATTTCAAAAAAATTTGGAATAGCTTTCATTGCAATAATCATAATTGGACTTATGGGTGTCGGCTACATTGCATCCCAGTCTATTGCAGGTCAGCACTGGACTTTAAATCCTCTGGAATTAATCTTTTACAGAGCAGCATTTACATTGGAAGTTTTTGAAAGAATACTTTCTCTTGCAGGTACAACCAACGGCAAAATACTGGCAATGATTTTCTCATCCGGAAGTCCCAGGACATTCATTGGAAATTATGTTCTCACAGACAACGTGTGTTTAACATCAACTCTCTTTGGACCGGTGATGCTTGATTTCGGATACATCGGACTTACGGTTCAAATGTTTTTTATGGGAGCGTTTCTTGGTTTAATGAATAAAATAAAAAAAGGAGTTGGAGTAGGTATCTACTCCTTCATATTAACACATACCATTATTTGGATAGAAACCGGACCCACAGACATTATGATCTGGTTTTTATACCTTATCGGTATAATTTATATTTTAATTATCTTTAAACAAAAATAAGGATAATTAAAATAATTAATGAAATGAAGAATATGAATGTTCCTTTCACGATAAAGTCGGCATTTCTGTCTGTGTATAAAGACAGTCCATAGGATAGAGCCAACGCAACGAACATTTCAATCAAACCGGTGATTCCAGAGTCCATTTTAAGTAAACCACCGGCAATTAATGATATTAAATAAGAGAAAACTACTACAACTAAAATTAAACCTATAGGATTGCTAATAATTTTAAATAATATGGAATCCTGATTAAAAATACTTGTTCTTGTATCATAATTATATAAATTGGTTTGTTGAGTATAAGAAGGACTTAAATTCTTGTTTCTCTGTGGTCTGCGCCTGTTTAAAATTGAAGACAATCCTCTGTGCTGAAGTTCATCAGATTGCCTATATAATGTATTCTGATAAACATAAGGATTCTGTTCCCTTTTCTTCATTATATAGTCCATATCTGAAGCATCATATGTATATTCAGGATATTCCTCTTCAATATACTGAGATGCCCCCCCGTCATAGGGAGTGTTATCAAGAGTTGTTTGATTAGTTCTGTCCTGATACTTTTTGGCAAGTTCAAGCAGATTGTCTCTGTCAACCAGTTTAATGTTTTTTCTGATTGCATAGTTTTTAGCCTGCTCTGAGAAATATGCTGAAGTTACAACAGTTACTTTTGAAGCTTTAAGACTTGCCTGCACATTTTCCATTTCTTTTAAGACATCAACACCAATTTTGAATTCTTTATCGTAATTCTCACATGCTACAACTACCCCAAAGTCCCCAATAGTTGTGGGTAGAATAGCATATATGTCTACGACCTTTTGCGAGGTTTTAAAGTTCTTATAAACCTTAAAACCTGAGTCCTCCATTACTTTCGCTATAAAATTAATCAATTGTGGTTTTTCCAAGTTTCCACCCGCATGT
>CACZNW010000182.1 GCA_902782595.1 uncultured Methanobrevibacter sp.
CCACTTGCAGCGTGTGTTCTGTAACATCCTGCACCTAAAATTGCTACTTTCATTTTTTTTGTCTCCTTAAAACATATATATTTTAATTTATATTTTTACTTTTTTTACTACATGTTAATATTTAAAAGTATGATAATATTTATGGTAGTTATTACATGTAGTAATATAATTATTTAAATTTTTATTATATTTAAATTTTTATATGTATCATTTGTTTAGTATTATTTTTTCCATGGTTTTCCCAATATTAGTAATACTGATAATACTTTTTTCATTATTATTTATAAGTAAGTATTACATTTTATTTTTTAATAATAAATAATATAAGCCTTTTTTTAAGATGAAAAAAATAGAAAGTTTTTTATTGGATATTATACTGAAACTTATATTGATTACTAATATTGAGGTAAGTATTCATGTATGATTTAATTAAAAAAGCTGTTCATGATGATGATGCGGCAATCGAAATTTCAAAAATGGAAAAAGATGTTGGTTCTGTAGTTGATGCAATCTCAGAACTTTCACTTGAAGATGCTATGAAGTTGGGGATGCAGTTTAAAAGATTCCCTCTGGGCTGTGACCTGACTGAAGTGGTTTCTGGAACTTGCGCATCTGATTTGGAATTAATGGATTTATTAGGTAACTGCAGGTTGTCTGATTTTATAGGAGCACCTATTCACATCTGTGCATATGCATTTTCTGATATCGGTGAAAAATTCGGAATGACCGGTCTTGAAGTAATGCAGAAGGTTCATGAGATTGTTGATGTGCCGCTGGATTTAGATCACTTCGGTGAAAACGGTGCAATGAGACTTCCGAAAAACATCTCAGGATGTGGGGGGGAGTGCTACAATAAGGGACCTGCATTTACAGAATGTCCTCGCGGAAGGATTCATGAAAGATTAATCGACAAGGAATTGGAGCAGAAGAATGATAAGGAAGGATGGATTAAATTATCATCATCTGTTGCAGTCAATGTAACTTCAGAACAGACTGGTGACGGTCATGCAGCACCTTTAAAGGAAGCAATCGACATAGCGGAGCTTGCCAAAAAACACGGCAAGGGATTGGAATCAATCATGTTTGTCGGTGACGGATATGATGAAGTAATCACAGGTTTTGAAAAATCAATAGAGATAGGGGCTGATGTAATCGTGGTTGAAGGAGGACCATTCAACAGATGTGAAAATGCCACTGAAGCCTTTGCAAAAACCATTGCTGCCGCCAGAATTTTATCTCCCGGTAAAGTGGTTGCAACCAACGGTGCATATGAACATGAAGTAAGGGCAGGACTCAGGTCAGGTTTGAACATGGTAATTACAGGTTTTCCTAAAAATCATCATGGATATATGTGCGGATATGAACCTGGTACTGCAAGAAGAGGAAAATTCGGTCTTCCAAGAATAATTCAAATAATCAATGAGGAATTCCCGAACAGGGGACTGCCTGCTCAAAAACATGACCTGCTTGCAATTGCAACTGCGGTTAAACTGGTGGGTCCTGAAAATATATATCCTCACAAAATAGGTGACTATCATATAGGGGATGCGCACTGGGCAACACTTGTCAATTCTAGAATGTATGAAAATATTTGCCTGAAACATACATTGGATGAAATTGTTGACATGACTGAAGGAAGAACCGTTGCACTGCACGGTGGAAGGTTCATTTCATGGGTTCTTGCCGAAAAATTATCAGGACAGGTTGATGAAATTATCATCAGCGATGTTGACAAATGGGTATTGGACAATACTGTGGATAATCTGCAGAACTGTCTTGATGTAACAATTATCGCAGAAAGTGATGATAAAACAGCAGCTGATCAGGCAGAGTTTTCCATTGCTTCTTCTACAATGATTCCTGTTAAAGAAAATATCCTTAGAAAAGTGCCTGATGCTTTGACAATAGTATAATTATCCATTAATTTAATATTAATGGATTTTTTATTTTTTCATGGTGTAAAAAATATTTTACATAAAACTTAAAGTTTAATAACCTAAAACTAAATAATAATTATAATATAATTTTTTTTCTAATCAAATACTTAAAGGTGAAAATTGTGAATTATAAAAAACTCATACTTGTAGGTTGTATTTCAGCATTCGTCGCTGTTCTAACTTCAATTTTAGGAGTTGCAGGTACTGTTATAGGTTCAGTTATTTCATCCGTGCTTTATAACATGCTTTCTGAAGCTTTGGAAAAACCTGTTTCAACTGCAACATTCAGCACAAACTTTGAATGGGAAATTGCATATGTATTTCCTCTTGTAGTCATAGCTTTAATTCAGTTATTGTTAATTTTCGCCATGTTGTCTGAATTCGGATACCTTCCGTCTTCATTCCTTAATGCTTATCTGTCCCTGCAAAGCATTGCAAACAACAATCTGTACAGGCTTCTGGGTGTGGCAATGTTAATTATAAGTGTATATCCTCTAGTATTAAAGCCGGATATTATAGAAAAATCTCATGGAGTCATCATAGCATTTGTAGGGGTAATATTCCTTGCAAGAGGATTTGTTGATTTGGGAAATGCAATAACAAATATTTATGATGATGTTTTTATTCTATTCGATTTTCCAATCGCAATCCTTGCATTTGTCCTGATAGTGTATGTAATAATTAAGATTCTCATATCTGCTAAAAATTCCGAAACTGAATTCAAATTAATCAAACATCAGGAAAATAAAGACAATTTCTCAAAACACAATGTCAGAAAAGTTCATCATTCAAGAAAACATGATGATTTTGATTATGAGAAAAAAACAGAAAAACCTAATGTCAAACACAAACCGCTCAATAAACCTTCAGAAACGGAAGTGAGTTTTAAAAGTCATATCAGCACTGAAAAATCCGAAACAGGAATTAACAAATCGTCAAGAAATATTCAATTTGAATCTAACGACTTGCTTGACGATTATAAAAAATAATTGATTATAATGAGTAAAAGAGACAAAACCCTGAAAAATATCTTGGATTTTATATTATATGAAAATCCTTCAACTCAGGATGAAATCGCCGAAAGACTAGGAATCTCCCGCAGATATGTCACTCAGCTCCTGCAGCCTCTGGTTAAAGATGGAACTGTTAAAAGGGCATATATGATTGATTTGAAAAGCTATGAAAAAGTTGTTGAATCTGTGGCGGATTATTCAACTGGCAGAAACAGCACGGGCAATGCTTTAATTAATGACATGCTTGTAAATATGGCTCGCCATGTTCACTCACAGCTTGAAATGTCATTCGATGCCGTTTTGGAATATGATGAGGTTAAGGCCAACAAGGCTTTGGAAATGGATTATGCGACCAATAATATGGTTGAAAAAATTAGAACTTCGGTTGAGACAATTGTGAGTTTAAATAAACACTCTGAAATTTCAAAATCAATTCTCTACAATGAAATAGCCTATGATTTGGAACGTATTGGGGATTATTGTGGCCATATTGCAAAATTTGTCATCAATGATGTTTATGAGGTTGATGACAATGTCTTGAAGAAACTGAAAAAGATGTACGGAACTGCTCAGGACATGATTCGTCTGGCTATGAAAGCTTTTGTTGAAGGAAAAACGGAGTTGAAAGATGATTTAATGGAACTGGAAGAGACAATCCATATTATGCAATCCAAAGCTATTAATTTAATTGCAACTCAAATGGCTGAAAGTACATTCGATGAAAAAGAGCGTTCAAATTATTTTATTTATTTATTCCGTCTTATTAAGGCATTTAAAAGAATTGGAGATATTTCCGTTGAAATGATGGATGTTGCCGTTGAGTTCCATGATAACATTCCAAGACCAACCACTCCTAGAACTTTCAGGTAAAAAGATATTATTTAAGGAGAATTCTCTCCTATTCATCATATATTCTTGTTGTAGCGTGCCTGTCCGCCCAGCATTGAATGCAAACACCAATTGGAAGGCCTGCAGTATGTGTATGTGCCTTTAAAATTTTCACATCCAGAGCGGTGGTCTTTCCGCCAAGACCCATAGGGCCTATTCCTGAGGCATTAATTTCTTCAAGAATTTCTTCTTCAAGCTTGGCCAGTACCGGGTCGGGGTTTCTTTTGCCAATTTCTCCAAGCAGTGCTTTTTTACCTAATTTCAAACATAAATCTGATGTTCCGCCAATTCCAACACCCACTACAGTTGGAGGACATGGTTTTCCTTTTGCTTTAAGAACTGATTCAACAACAAACTCTTTAATGCCTTCTATTCCTTCAGCCGGAAGAGCCATTTTTAAGGTGTTGTTGTTTTCTGAACCGAATCCCTTTGGCAATATTGTTATTTCAAGATAGTCTTCGTCAATCAATTCAATGTCGATTGGAGGAATATAGTCACCAACATTAATGTTTGTATTTTCACGTGTTATCGGGTCAACGATATTAGGTCTGATTGGAACTTCGCTTGTTGCCTTTCTGATTCCTTCTTCGATTCCTTCACGTAAATTTTCAACTTCAACATTACCTAACTTAACAAAAATCACAGGCAAACCTGTATCTTGACACATTGGAATGCCTTTTTCTTCTGCAAGTTCAATATTTTTTAAAATAGCTTCAATATTTAACCTTGCAAGTTCATGTTCTTCAACTTTAAGTGCATCTTCAAGTGATTTTTTTACATCATCACCGAGAACAATTACTGCCTGCCTGTAGAGTTCATAAACTGTATCTTTAATAATATCTTTAGTAATCAAATTAAAAACCTTGTAAAAATTAATTAATCTTATTTTTGATTTTTGGAATATTTAAAGGTTAATTACTTTAATCGGACAAACTTCCACACAATCCCTGCAGAGAGTGCATTTTTCACTGTTGATTGTGATGGCTCCGCCCAGCACTTCAACTGCATCGCTGGTGCAGATTAAAAGACACGGGGCATCTGATGGTTGGCAGTGCATACAAAATAAGGTTGGAGTGTCAACAGTTGGCTGTTGACAACTTCCGCAGGTCGTACATGTTGTACAATTCCCTGATTTAAACATAATTTTATTATTTTTCTAAAACAAGTCTTGCTCTTGCTTGACTTGTAATCACATGGACAAAGCCACTTTTTTTACTTGTATTAGGTTCATATAATCCTGCCATTTTAGCCAGGAATTTTTCCTGATTTTTGGATTTAACTTTGGCCGGATCAAGAATACTAATCGCTCTTTTAGTACAGGCTTTGATACATGCAGGTCCCTCTTCTCTGTCAGCACAAAGGTCACATTTCTCAGCAATATTTGCTTCAAAGGTCATTGCACCAAATGGACAAACCATTACACATAATCCGCAACCGATACATTTTTCGGTATTTACTCCTTCGTCGGTTATGGCTTCTGTCGGACAGATTGTTATACATGGTGCACTTTCACAGTGTTGACATACAATGGAATAAAAGGAAGAATGATATTCTACAATTTTTATTCTACTGGATTTATGAACTGATGCACACATGTTTTCACAATTCATACATCCGTCACATAAATTACTGTTTACAGAAATTTTTTCCATTGTATCACC
>CACZNW010000183.1 GCA_902782595.1 uncultured Methanobrevibacter sp.
AATATTAGAACTTCATTTGTTAAACGTTTAGCAAAAGAACTCATCGAAACTCACAAAGGAGTTTTCACTACTGATTTTGAAGAAAATAAAAAATTAGTACAGGAATACTCAACTGTAAGTACTAAACATTTAAGAAATAAAATTGCAGGTTACGTAACCAGACTTGTAAGATTAGAACAAACTCAAGACTAAGTTTTGTTCTTATTTTTTACTATTTTTTTATTATAACTCTTTTTTTGAATATTCAATTTTTAACTTGTTTTTTCCACACTCTAATTAAAGTATATAAATGTGGTTAAATAAAAATATATATGTATATTTTGTTTGGTTTGGTATATTGAACAAAATTTCAATTTAGAAATAGGTGAACTTATGGATTTGATAGTAGCAAAATTTGGAGGAACTTCGGTTGGAAACGGTTCCAGAATTAAAAAAGCGGCGCAGTCCGTGGTAAATGAGTATATGAAAGGTAATCAGGTAGTAGTTGTAGTTTCAGCAGTTAACAAGACTACTGATGAGCTTTTAGGATTATCTGATGAAGCTATTGGCGCTAGTTTGACTGACAGACAGAAGGCAGAAATTATGGCTATGGGTGAATTGACTAGTGTCAGATTATTTGCAGCGACTGTTGAATCTTTAGGTGTTAAGTCTGAATATATTGATCCCTATAGTGAATTATGGCCAATTGTAACTGATTCCAATTCTTTGGAAGCAAGCATTGATTTCAATACCACTACAAAAAAGATGGATGGTATTAAAAATCTTGTTAATCAGGGAATCATACCTGTTGTCTGCGGATTTCTAGGACAGGGTCCAAGCGGTGAGGTCACCACCCTCGGAAGGGGAGGAAGTGACATTACAGCATTTCTGCTTGGTCATTGTCTTGATGCAAATGAGGTTGTTATTGTCACTGATGTGGAAGGAGTAATGTCAACTGATCCTAATAAAATTGAAGAGGCTCAGCTGTTGGATGAAATCTCAGTTGAAGAAATGAGAGATTTAGCTACTCATGGAGCACAAGTTCTACACCCTCATGCATTAAAATATAAAGATCCATCCATTTCTGCAAAAATTATCAATTTCGCCCACGGGGATTTATCTTCTAAAGGTACACGTATTGTAGGTCCCTTTGAAGGAGATATGATGAAATGCGTAACCAAATACAAGAATCCTATTTCTCTTATAGCCATTGTTGGAGAAGCAATGCTTAAAAAATCTGGTTTAATTGCTAATTTATCTGGAAGGCTAGCTGATTCCGATATTAATATCTTCGGTATTTCAGCAGGTCAAAATTCAATAACCACTTTTGTTGAAAAATCTGATTCCAATAAAGCTTACCATTTACTGCATCAGGTTGTTGTTGAAACTGATGTATTAAGTTCTCTATCTTTAGGAAGAGACACTGCAATGATTACATTTGTAAGTCCTGATATTATTGACACTCCGGGAATAATTTCAGATATTACAGAACCGCTTAGAAAAAATGATATCAATATTGTCGAAATTATTTCATCACAGACAGCAGTTGTATTATTTGTTAACTGGGAAGATGGTGAAAATGCACGTGAATTAATTAATGAGGTTTTAGAATGAAATTTGAAGGAACTTATGTTGCAATGGTGACTCCATTCACACAGGATAAAGAAATAGATGAAGAAGGATTTAGGTCCAATATCAATTATTTGATTGATAAAGGAGTATCAGGTTTGGTGGGCGCTGGAACTACCGGTGAATCAGCTACTATCAGTCATGAAGAGCATCAAAGAATCATTGATATTTTAGTTGATGAAGTCGACGGAAGGGTTGAAACCGTAGCTGGAACAGGAAGTAATGCAACTTCAGAAGCGCTTTCACTTACCAAATATGCTTATGATGCCGGTGCGGACTCTGCATTGTTGATTACTCCATATTATAACAAACCGCAGCCACAGGGTTTAATTGAACATTACGGGTCTATTGCCGAGGCAGTTGATATTCCTCTTATTGCATATAACGTCCCGTCCCGTACAGGAATTAATATGGATGTTGAAACTATTGTTGAACTGGCTAAAATTGACGGTGTAGATGCTGTTAAAGAAGCTAGCGGAAGTGTTGATAAAGTTTCAGATATTTACAGGGCACTTACTCACGAGGGACTTGAGGATGACTTCAATATTCTTTCCGGTGAAGATTCACTGACATTACCTCTCATGGCAGTTGGTGCAACTGGGGTAATTTCAGCTTCTGCCAATATTGATGCAAGAAGAATGGTTTTAATGGTTGACAGCATCTTGAATGATGATTATACAAGAGCAATGGAACTTCACTATGAAATGCTTGAATTAATCAGAGTTTTATTCGTTGAAAGTAATCCTGTTCCTGTTAAAACTGCAATGAGGATTATGGGATTGCCGTCAGGACCTTTAAGACAGCCTTTAGCAGAGATGCAACCTGAAAATGTAGAACTTCTTAAAAAAGCATTAAAAGATTCTGAATTAATTTAAAGGGGTAATAATATGATTAGAGTAGCAGTAACCGGAGCTGCAGGAAGAATGGGCTCTGGCATTATTAAAAAAATTACAGAACAAGATGATATGGAAGTAGTCGCAGCTATTGAAATGCCTAACACTCCTCTTGCAGGAAAAGACGCAGGCCTCCAAGCTGGAATTGATGAACTCGGTGTTGAAATAACCGGTTCCGAGAATTTGGAGGCAACTTTAAAGGCATCAAAACCTGATGTATTGGTTGATTTTACAATTGCTCATGCGGCTGTTGAAACAATCAAAACTGCAACATCCTGTGGAGTTGGAGTAGTTGTCGGAACTACAGGATTTAGTGATGAACAGATGGAATCCAACATTAAAAATGTTAAAGACAATAATGTTCCTGCGGTCATTTCTTCAAACATGGCCATTGGAGTGAATGTATTTTTCAATACCTTAAAGAAATTGGCTCCATTGTTGTATGATTTTGATATTGAAATTATTGAAGCTCACCACAACCAGAAAAAAGATGCTCCATCCGGAACAGCTATGACTGCATTCGAAGTAATAGCTGAAGAATTAAACCGTGACCCTGAAGAAGTTGGAGTTTATGGAAGACAGGGGTTGGTCGGCAAAAGAACTCCTGAAGAAATAGGCGTTCACGCAATCCGTGGTGGTGACATCGTTGGAGACCACACAGTAATGTTTGTCGGTGACGGTGAAAGAATTGAGCTCAAACATCAGGCACACACAAGAGAAGTATTTATTGCAGGTGTTATCAGGGCTATCAGATACATTCCAAATGCTGAAACCGGTGTAGTCAGCAGTATGAATGATGTTTTAGGATTAGAATAGGTGTTAAATATGGTTAATGTAGGAGTACTTGGTGCAACTGGAATGGTTGGTCAGAGATTTATTCAGTTGCTTGAAAATCACCCTGATTTTGAAGTGACTGCTTTGGCGGCATCTTCCAGATCTGCAGGTAAAAGATATGAAGACGCAACAACCTGGTACATGGATAATGAGATGCCCGAGTCTGTAAAAGACATTGAAGTTATTGAAACTGATCCGAAAGTAATGGATGATGATGTGGATATTGTATTTTCATCTCTTCCGGCTGATTTTGCACTTACAGTTGAAAAGGAATATGCTAAAGATTATGTTGTTGCAAGTAATGCCAGTGCACACAGGATGAAAAAAAATATCCCTCTGGTCATTCCGGAAGTCAATCCTGAATGTCTTGACATGATTGATGCTCAGCAGAAGGAAAATGACTGGGACGGGTTTATTGTAACCAATCCTAACTGTTCTACTATTGCATTGGCTTTAACATTAAAGCCTATTGTAGACAATTTCAATGTTGAATCAGTCAGAGTTTCAACCATGCAGGCCGTATCCGGAGCAGGTTATAATGGAGTTCCGTCAATGGCTATTGTTGACAATCTTGTTCCCTATATTGGTGGGGAAGAAGAGAAAATGGAAAGTGAATCACTTTATCTGCTCGGGTCATATGATGGAAGTGATGTGGTAAATGCAGATTTCAAATTGAGTGCGTCATGTCATAGGGTACCTGTTATTGATGGTCATACCGAAGCGGTATTCATCGAGTTGGATGATGACTTTGACATTGCCGATGTCAGTGATAAAATGTCAAATTTCAAAGGTTTGCCACAGGAACTTAATTTATTTTCAGCTCCCGAAAATCCGGTTATAGTCAAAGAAGAATCTGACAGGCCACAACCAAGAATGGACAGAAATGCAAGTAACGGTATGGCTGTTACTGTGGGTAGACTCAGAAAAGATGCAGCATTTGATAATAGTTTTAAATATGTTTTAGTTGGTCACAATACTATTCGTGGAGCCGCTGGAGCATCCATACTGAATGCCGAATTAATTAATGATAAAATACTTTAATTTTATCAATTTATTTTTTCTATTTTTTTTTAATTTTTTTTATTTTTTCTATCAGTTTTCTATAACTTTTTAATTTTATTATCTAGTTAATTTAAGGGTTTAATTTAAATAGTATAAAAGAAATATTTTATATCAAGGAATTATATTGTTCATTATATCGGAGTTTTCAAATTTATAAAATTCTGATAATTTGAAATTGATATTGGGATAAAATTTTAACTAAGGGATAGAATGGAAATAGGAATTGATGCTGAAAAAGATACTTTACAATCTTTAGTTCGGTCTTGCCTATTAGAGCTAAATACATTAAAATTTGAATTGACACAGCTTGAAGTGGATCGGGCGAATGATAATACTCCACAGAGGATTAGGGAACTCGAACAGGATATCGTAGAAAAAGAAAAAGAAGTCTCTGTTATTAAATTCAAAGCGGAAGACGAAATTAATCTTTTGAAAAAGGAAATTGAAGAAAAAGATAAATTAATCAAAAATCAAGAGGACAGAATTTATGAGCTTGATTATGTGAATAATTCTCTTGATGAGATTAAGGAATATTTCGCAGAACAGTTAAGAGAGTATAAGAAGAAGGAATTAGCTGACGTAAATGAAAGGTTAAATGAGTCTTATAAGATTATCGCAGAAAAAGAAGCTCAGATTAATACTCTTTCCAGAACAATTGATGAATATAAAATTAGAATTATCAAACTGGAAAATAATGTTGAGTCTCAAGCTCAGATAATGGAACTTGAAAAGGAGATTGAAATCAAGGATAATGAGATTCGCATTAAGGAAAGCGAAATTTCTCAAAGAGATTCAGAGTTAGATATTTTAAAACAACAGACTATCCCTAAAGATGAATATATTTCTCTTCAGACTCAATTCGAATCTGAAATCACTGCTATGAGTGCTGAAATTGCCAGTTTAAAACAAGAAACTATTCCTAAAAAAGAATATGAAGACTTGCAATTCAAATTTGATTCTGAAATTAAGAGTTTGGATCAACAAATCACTGATTTAAAACAAAGCACTGTTCCAAAACAGGATTACATTACTCTTCAGGCAAGGTTTGACACTGAAATCGATGCAAGAAATAGTGAAATACAATATTTGAAAGACAGGTCTGTTTCTAAAGAGGAGTATGTTGCTCTTCAATCCCAGTTGCAGGGTGAGATTAATACCCGTGATAATGAGATTCGTTATTTAAGAGACAATACAGTTTCCCGTGAAGAATATATCCGACTTCAGCATGAATTGCAAAGAAAAGAGGATAAGATTAAAAGGTTGGAAGAGATTAATGATTTTTTTAATGATTTACAGGATGAGCAGGATGCTTATGAAACTCAGGAATCCACTCCTCCTTTTAGACTGGAGAAAAAAGAACGTAGGTAGTTTTACCTAACTATTTTTTCCTTTTTATATTTTTTGTGTTGTTTATCCCTATCTGTTCAAATTATTTTTATCTGATTTTTCCCTACCATTCAATTTAATTAATGTAATCATTAATAATTTTAATGGTAATGTTTATTTTTATCAGAATATTCCTTCGGAATTTTAATATTTGGAGCGGTATTTTTTGACCATTTTGGGATTCATTCTTTTTCTTACTTTAATTTACTTTATACCATAAAGTATTTATATAACCTTAAACTCATGTATTAAGTAGAAAGGTTTAGTCAACA
>CACZNW010000184.1 GCA_902782595.1 uncultured Methanobrevibacter sp.
CTAAGAATGCTGCAAAGAAGATTGCAATGGTTGATGAAATATTAGCTTTAAGACATCCTTTGTATACTAACCAAGCAATGAATGGACCTACAATACCCATTGAGAAGATGTTTGCACCTAAGGTGGTTAATCCACCGTGAGCAAGCAACAATGCTTGGAATAAAAGTACGATAGTTGCAAGTACTGCAGTTACTGCAGGACCGAATAGTGCAGCACCTAATCCGTTACCACAAGGGTGTGAACAACTTCCAGTAACAGAAGGTAATTTCAAAGATGATAAGACGAACATAAATGCTCCACTTACAGCAAGTAATGCTTTGGAGTCAGGTGTTTCATCTACGATTTTTTTGATTTGATAAATACCGAATATGACAACAATGAATGATATGACAAACCATATAATACACCATGTTAACGGTAAATATCCTTCCATAATATGCATAACTTATTTCCTCCAAATTCTAATATCAAAATGATTTGATAAATTTCTCAATAAAAATTTAAAATATAATTAAAAATTTATAAAGTTTTATTGATAATGATATTATATACTTTATTATATATAAATATTGTCAGTAATACCCTAAAAAAAATTTAGGCGAACCTAATTAATTAACGGAAAAAAGTAGATAAAATGATAATCAAAAACAACCTAATATTAGCGCTCGATGTGATGAGTGAAAGTGAAGCAATAAAAATATGTGAATCAGTCATGGATTACATCGACACAATAAAAATCGGATATCCTCTGGCACTTGCCGAAGGACTTGAAATAATCAATAAACTAAAAAGCAAATTCCAATTTAAGGTAATCTGCGATTTTAAGGTAGCAGATATTGACGCCACAAACTCCAAGATTTGTGATGAAACATTTAAAGCAGGAGCTGATGCAATAATATGTCACGGTTTTGTGGGATCAGACAGCGTGCAGGCATGTCTGGATGTTGCAGAAAAACACCAGAAGGAATTATTCCTCCTAACCGAAATGTCACATCCAGGGGCAAAGATGTTTCTTCAAAAAAATGCAGATGCAATAGCCCAAATGGGAGTGAAAATGGGAATTAAAAACTATGTTGCACCTGCCACACGGCTGAACAGGTTATCAGACATCAGAAACATAGTTGGCGAAGATGCATTCATAATATCTCCGGGTGTTGGAAAACAGGGTGGAGACGGCAAAAAAACATTAGAATACTCAAATGCAATCATCGTTGGAAGAAGCATATACGAAGCCGAAAACCCGAAACTTGCATGTAAAAAATTAATCGAATCACTTGAGTAGATGTAAAATTATTTTAATATAAAAAAATATAAAATACTATTGTTCTTAATACTTTGAACAAATTGACTTAAACGGAGGAAAAATACATGGCAACTGAAGTAACAAAAATGATTATGGAAACCATCCTAGCATTAATTACAACCGCTTTTGCATTTGTAGCAGGTGCCGCATGGAACGATGCAATTCAAAAATTAATTGAAACCTTCATCGGCAGCGGGGATGCACTTCCAAGTTTATTCACTTATGCAATTGTTGTAACTATCGTTGCAGTAATTGTTACCGTGATCATCGCAAGAATTGCCGGTAAAATGGGCGTAGAAGTGGAATAAAAGGAATATAAATTCCTTTTTTTACTTTTTTTTAATTTAACTTTTCAAAAACAATTCCTGCAGATACATAGGCCAATTCAAACAATATGAAGTAAATAAATACCAGAATACTGAAAGCGCCTGAAAATGCAAGGAAAAATATAACCAGTTTCATTACAAACCTATATTCAAAAAATATGTTTAAAAAAACATTGTCAGTAACTTTTGATATGGTTTCATGACCTACTTCATCGGATATCGCTGCAGCAATACATATAAGCAGGACAACCAGACTCAAATCAGGAATTCCGCAAATCAAACATATAACAACAAATAAAAGCAATGTAATGATATGATGAACACCATCTACTTTTAAAACAATCAGATTACCTATTAAAATTGCAAAAAACACATATGCCGCACCGGTATAACTGACTGTTGCAGCGGCAGTTGCAATAGCACATAAAATCCCAAAGAAACTTGCAAATAAAACATTGTGATTAACATCATACAAATCATCCGAATATTTCATGAAAAATCCGGACAATATAAATAAAATGGCCAAAATTATATCACTCATCTAATCACCCTTAATTTTATCCAATGCAGCTACATAAATTAAAGGGAAAATTACAGTCACATCGCCAATAACACTTGCAAGACTGGATTCACATCTTGCTTTTGCCCATGATTTCGCTTCTTCCAAAGGTGCACCTCCTAAACTGCCAGCTTCAGGCCTGTCCATTGTGATTTGAATAGCTGAATCAAGACCTCCCTTAATAACATTGGATGCCAATGTATAATGTTTTGTAAGGCCTCCACCCAAAAGAATCGCACCGACCTTTTCGGCTCCAAATACAATGTCTGACAAATAAGTCATGTCCTTTACCACATCCACTACAAAATCATGATCCTGGTTAAATATCCATAACTGCAAACCCATCATTGAATCAATTAATCCCGGAGAAAAAATAGGCACATTGTTTCTTGCAGCTGCAGCTACAAATGAAGAATCATCATCAATCCTCAGTCCAACTTCATACAGCAGTTCCTGAATTGAAATATGGCTTTTTTCAGCTGCAATTTCTTCTAAAATTTTGGTAATTTCACTTTCAAATACTGTAAAATCATCAGACCCCACATTAATATCTGCAATTCGACCTATACCCTCTTCATTCAGCTTTTCATCGTCTTTTCCTTCATGGCGATAATGGGCGCCTCCGAATGCCTCAAGCAAATCATGAGTGATATTTGCTCCGCTTGAAACAATTAAGTTTACATGACCTTCCTGAATCATTTGTGTGACAATGTTTCTCATTCCCCCAGGTATCAGAGGACCTCCAAGACTCATGAACACTTCCATATTTTCATCCCTGATCATGTCAGCTAAAATATTGCATGCTCTTGAGACTCTGCCTGCACCTAAAACACCTGATGCCTCAAACTGATTAATCAAATCAGATATCTTCATATCTCGAGAAACATTAATCTGGTTAACTTTCATCTAATCACTGGTAATAATGGGAAATTGTTTTAAATTAGTAATACTGTCGATTAAATCTGTTCTTGTGACAATTCCAATAAGAGCCTGATTATCATCTGCAATTATTAATCTGGAGATTGATTTATTAAGAATTAATTCAATGGCATTTGCAATTTTTAAATCTTCATTTACAGTTACTACATTTGTTGACATCAACTCTCCAACAGTAGCGTCCTCCTTATCATCAGCCATTGCATTTACCAAATCAGTCAGTGTAAATACACCTACAACTTTTCCGTCTTTTATGACCGGAGCCCCATCAATTTCTTTTTTAGCCAATTTTTTTGCAGCTTCTTTTATGGAGCAGTTCATTGAAAATGAAACCACATCACGACTTGCAATGTCCCCCACAGTTTGTTTAGGAATACTTCTGATAGTCTGAGTGTCAACCAGAAGAATATTGTCCATATCATCACGGCCAACGATTGTGCCAATGACTCCCAGATTATTAACCGGCGTTGGTCCGATACTGATAGTATCTCCCAAATTCAAATCCTTAATACTTCCTAAAATCTTTATTGCAGCTTCACATTCACTGGGTTGGGGAACACTGGTAAATTCAATTCTTGCAACAGAAATATCCTCCATTTTCATACCGTTTTTATAAATAGGCACTTTGGAATCATTGTCTGAAACTGAAATGTTTAATGAATGGTAAGCTTCAATTGTTGGTTTATATCCTCCCCTTGGACCCGGCACCCCTTTAACTAAACCTAAACTTCTTAAGGACTGCATTTGATTACGAATTGTTCCAGGATTCCTGTTCATAACCTCTGCAATGTCTTCACCCTTAATGGATTTGCCATTTGAGGATTGATATAAATTAATCAATGTTTGTAAAATTTCTTTTTGAACAGATGTTAACATGATTTTTCCCCATGAAAATTTATTGTAATATAACTATTTATGTCAAGTATACCTTATAAATGTTAATGATAGATAATGACAAAATAAGAAAATGATTTAATCGTGAACTGTTTTAAATCATTTTCATTATTGAAGCTGCCTAAAAGATTTAATCACATCCATGTTTAGAGAAACTTTATTCTAGCAACCAATACAGTGATTTGTGAAAAATCAAACAATATGTTATTGTAGATTCATAGCACTAAACCTAATTGACAAATAACCATTATTAAAAAAAATCCTAATTGATTCCTTTTATTCCTGATTAAAAACAGCACAGATTTTATGAGCATAAACCCTGTCTTTATCCTTTTCTTCATCCGGCAAATCACTGTAGGAAACCATCAGTTTTTCCCAGCGATTTAATCTATCCTTAACCTTAAAAACAAATTCCCTTTCATCTTCATTTAAATCCATGTTATGTTCATCGATGATTTTTACTAGTGCAGACAATTCAACGGAAAGAACTTCAGCCCATTCACACCACTGTTCATGTTCGAGTTCGGACAGTTTTTCCATAATCTCTTCATCCATAAATATCACCTTAAGGTTTCATGGCCAGATCCATAATGCTGAATGGTTCGCCTTCCTTTCTGGGGGCAGGTGCTCCCATTCCAAATGCGGATTTGGCAAATTCATTATTCATCCTTTTAGATACTTCACCAAAAATCATTTTATAAGCAGTGCACTGTGGGTCAACAGCCTGTGGAGTCTGATATGCCACAATTGCATTATAAGGACATCCTCCTTCGCAATATTTAACATATCTGCATTTTTTACAGTTTTCATCAACATATTCTCTGAATTCCATGAGTTTTGCCCATGCGGAGGATGTTTTTAAATCATCAAAACTGGGATTATCAGCCACATTGCCTAGAACGTATTCATCCATTCCAACAAACCTGTAACATGGATAAATTGAACCGTCGAAACCAACGGCCAGAGTTGTTCCAATACAGTCGGCAAAGGTGCACAGAGTTCCTCTTCGCCTTAACGTACTTTTACAGATATGATCAAGGTCCATAACCGAGAATTTGTCCAAATCATAAAGGTACTTGTCCAGCCAGTCAACAAGCAATTTTCCATGTTCCTCCTGATCAAGTGCCCACGGGTCGGCATTATCTCCCCTTAAGGACGGTAGTGCAGCATGTATTTTCAGATTCATTTTTTCTTCTTTAAAAAATTCGTACAATTCATCAGAGAAATCTTTTGAGTAGTCGGTTACCGTTAAAACAAAATTGATTATCAGACCTTTACTTTTGGCCAGTTCATATTTGTTCATGGTCTTGTCAAAGTAACCCTCTCCCCTCTGATAATCATTAATTTCCTTTGGCCCGTCAATACTGGTACTTACAACAACATTATACTTGACAAAGAGGTCCATTAACTCTTCGGTTAAAAGCCAGATATTGCTTTGAAGAGAAAATCCCTCAAAGTTTTCCAGTTTTGAAAGTTTATCCAATGCATATTCATAGAAATCATAACCTGCAAGGAGAGGTTCACCTCCATGGAATGTAAAATGAACCTTATCATCCCTAAAACCATCCAGCCATGTGATTATCTGGTCTATAATTCCCAAATCCATCATTTCCCTTTTATTATCCGAACCCCAGCAATACTTACAGTTTGACGGACAATTGAGTGTAGGGATAATCATTACATGAAATGTCATTTTAACCATGTATCTTGTTTAATTCATTTAATAACTGTTTTTTCTCATCAGGATCCATATCTTCATTTACAAAAAAGATATAACCGCAATCTTCACATTTAACAGTGTCCATTTCTGCATGAGCCCTATGATTGTCCAACATTTTTCTGTGAGCAACCTTATCTTTTGAACCGCATTTTGGACATGGTGCCAATAATTCTTCCAACTTCATTAAATTCACCTTATAATTAATTCTATTTTTGAAGTATATAACTGTATAGTTAATAGAAAACTTTAAATAAGATGAATAAGTGACTGCAATTTTACAAAGTGACTTCAACAATCTTTAAATAATAGATACACACATAAGTGTTATTTAATTAAAAAATAAAGTGATTCAAATGCCATATGACTACTATGATTACTTCACAAAGCAGAGACAAAATGAAAGGTTTACTGAAACCGCAGAATTGGTAAGACAAAATCTTTGGAGTGAAACAATAAATTTCAGACTATCCCAGAGATGGATGATTATGGAAGACATACTGTTTAACAGATTATATCGAAGTTTAAGGTAAATCCTAATGATTGAGTATTTTCACCAAGTATCTGTAAATAGGAAATCCTATATGCTGGACAAATACCAGTGCATACCGGGAACCCGGAAATTCAAATTCTTTTTTTACTTTTTTTAACTCTTTAATAATATCAAGTTTTTGCGGGCATTTCCTTAAACATTTTCCGCATCCGTTGCACTTGCCGGCATTTCCCGAACTTCCCATAATGCCACCAACATACTGATAATAATCCATAAAAGAGGTGTTGATAAATCCTTTATGATTAAACAGGAATTTTTCATTGTATATTTTCATGCATTCCGGAATATTAACCCCCTGCGGACAGGGCATGCAGTAACCGCATGTCGAACAGTTAATCCTTAATGAATCCCTCATGACATCTTTGACAAGTTCAACAGTTTTTACATCTTCAGGCGTCATTGACAAAGGAGTTGTTTTCCCGGCAACCTCCAGGTTTTCATTAAGCTGTTTAAATGAATTCATTCCAGAAAAAATACATGTGACATAAGGATTGTTTAAAATCCATTCAAAAGCCCACTGAGCATTGCTTTTATCAGGATTGGCCTTTTTAAAAATTTCTTCTGCATCCTTCGGCATTTTACCTGCAAGAATACCTCCCTTTAACGGTTCCATTACAAAAACGCCCATTCCTTTTGATGCAGCATATTCAATTCCCTCCGAACTGGCCTGAACATTTTCATCAAAGTAATTATACTGAACCATTACCACATCCCAGTCATAGGCATCTATTACCAATGGAAATTCCTCTTTAGGACCGTGATATGAAAATCCGACATGTCTGATTTTACCTTCACTTTTAGCCTTGTCTAAAAACTTGAACAAATCCCTTTTTATCAGCCTGTTCATTGATTTCAAATCAACCGCATGCATAAGATAATAATCAATGGAATCCCTTTGAAGGCGTTTGAGCTGTTCATTTAGGATTTTTTCCATATCCTCATATTTTCTTACGTTAATTGTAGGAAGTTTTGTGCACAGTTTAACTTTATCCCTGTATTCACCCTTAAGGACCTCGCCTAAAAAGGATTCACTGTCTCCATACAAATAGGCGGTGTCTATAAAATTAATGCCGTTGTCAATTGCATGATAAATTAATTCTGAAGCCTTGTTTCTGTCAATTCTGCCGTTTTTTAGTGGTAATCTCATTGCTCCAAATCCCAGTGGAGAAACTTCATCACCGGTTTTTTGAATTAGTCTGTAATGCATGTTATCGTTTTGTGATTCTGATGAACTTGTCCTTAACAATTTTTAAAAGAACTCCAACACCGTGAGTAACCGGTCCTTTAGTCGAGGAGTTTTCAACATCGTATTTTACGGTAATCGGAACTTCTAGGATTTTTAAATTATTTTCTGCAGCATCCGCTATCATTTCACTTTCGATTCCAAAACCAGGATCTCTGAATTTATAACATGAAATTGTATCTCCCTTAAATGCCCTGAACCCGCTTTGAGAATCAGTAACACTGGTTCCAGCAGTGACATTGGTAGCTATATCCAAAACTCTTTGACCTACCCTCCTGTAAGCGGGAGTGTTTTCATCAAATCCATTGATATATCTGCTGCCGTTTACAAAATCAGCCCGGTTTTCCATAATAGGCTTTATCAAATCAGGTATTTCATCGGGATTGTGCTGGCCGTCGCCATCAATTGTTACAACAATGTCATATCCCTTAACCTTGCCAAAAGCATCCCTCAGTGAAACGCCTTTTCCAAAATTAGTGGGATGTTTTAAAAGAGATGCTCCTGCTTTTTTTGCAATTTCGGAAGTATTGTCACTGCTCCCGTCATCTACTACTAAAACATCATCGGCATATTGGAGTGATTTTTCAACGACACTTCCAATAGCCGCCTGCTCATTGAAGGCAGGAATTATTACAACAGTTTTCATATTATTCTATTCTGTAATAATCTTTCATCCATTCAACAGTTCTTCTAATACCCTCTTCGGGAGGAACCTGAGGATTATGATTCAAATCTTTGATAGCTTTGGAAAAGTCTATGGTTTTAACTTTTGTTGTGAAGTCTTCGGCGGGAGTGTATGTTACTAAAGAATCATCAATTCCAACGGCATCCAGGACCATATCGGAATACTGTTTAATATCTCTTTCCCATTCCTGTTTACTTCCAACGTTGTAGACTTCTCCGGGGATGAAATTGTCAACTATGTTTGCAAATGTTGTTACAGTATCATCCACATAGTCAATAATCCTTTTGTGACCCATGTGAACGGAATAAGGAAGTCCATGCAGAGCCTTATAAATAAAAATTGGAATGAAACCTTTATATGGTGAGTAAGCTTCATGAGGACCATAACAGTTTACCGGTCTTACGCGTACTGTTTCAGTGCCGAACATGGTTGCTGAATTCATGCACATAAGCTCACCGGCCCATTTGGAAATTGCATAATCATTCATCTGATATGTCTGGGAAATCGGAACATTTTCCATGACATCTTCAGACATTATTCCCTCATAATCCCCATATACTTCAGCTGATGAAAATGAAATCATTCTAAAGTCCAACTTTTCCTGAAGACGGATCATGTTTTTAAGACCTATTACATTGGTTTGCCAGAGGTTTTCATAATATCCTTCGCCGTTCCATCTCCCATATTCTGCAGCCAGATGATAAACATAATCAAATTTATCGTTGTCGTCGAATATCCTTTCCATCTGGCGATAGCTTCTGACATCCCCTCTGACATAATCGGAATAGGAATCCGAGTAAAGGTCTGCTTCACCTTCATGGTGGAGCAAATCCACTGCCAAAACTTCATGTCCACGGCGTCTAAGTTCATTGCAGAGGTTAGTTCCTATAAAACCGCTACCTCCAGTGACTAAAATTCTTTGAGTTTCCATTTTTAAGCCTCCCTAATCATTTCTTTCATGTATGAGATTAAATCATCCTTATATTCAGGGTCATCCATTGCAAATTCAATAGATGTTTTCAACCATTCGAAACGGTTACCTATGTCATATGTTTTTCCTTCAAAGGTAACTCCGTAAATTGAATCCAGTTTCTGAAGCGCATCAGTCAGCTGAATTTCACCGCCGACACCAGGTTCAGTTTCATCAATCTTGTCAAAAATGTCGGGAGTCAAAACGTAACGACCCATAATGGCAAGATTAGAAGGTGCCTGATGTGCCAATGGTTTTTCAACGAGCTTTTCTATATTGTAAACATTACATTCCACTTCACTGCCCTTAATAATACCGTACCTTTCCACCTTTTCATACGGCACCTCTTCAAGGGAAATTGCTGAAGCGTCATATTTTTCATAAACATCAATCAACTGTTTTGTACACGGAGTAGGACCCTTGGTAATTGAATCACCCAGAAGTACGGCGAACGGTTCGCCACCTATGTGTTTTTTAGCACAATAAATCGCATCTCCAAGACCTTTCTGTTCCTTTTGCCTGACATAACATATATCGGCCAGGTCAGTGATTGCACGGACCTGCTTTAACCTGTCATCCTTACCGGCACTCTGCAAGGTCTGTTCAAGTTCAAATGATTTATCAAAGTGATCTTCGATTGATCTTTTATTTCTACCGGTTACAATTAAAATATCATCGATTCCGGAAGCCACCGCTTCTTCTATTACATACTGAATTGTCGGTTTATCATAAACTGGAAGCATTTCTTTAGGTTGTGCTTTAGTAGCAGGTAAAAATCTAGTTCCAAAACCTGCTGCTGGAATTACAGCTTTCATAATTTATCACCATTAAAAAAATTTTATCATTATATAATATCTTTTAGCTAAAATATTATAAATAAGTTGGGATATTAAAAAAATAAGAAAAAAATCATAGTTACTTTTTAACTATAATATTATTTACATTGGTCAAACCATTATAGATTGTTTTAATTTTATATTTTCCAATTTTAAGGTTTTCAGGTACTTTAAAAGTTGCAGTTCCCTTTTTATTAGTTTTTAATTTATAGGTTTTTCCTTTAAATTTTATTTTAACAATCCGATTTTTAAAGGCTTTGCCTTTTGAATTGAGGACTTTAACTTTAAATTTGGCGGATTTTTTAACTTTTTTCTTTAAATTTTTGGTGATTAATGTTGATTTAACGGTTATTTTATTTCTGACTTTAACTGTATCATATTCGGCAGTGACAGTGTATTTTCCTGGCTTTTTGTTAATTTTTAAAGTTGCATATCCTTTTTTATCCGTTTTTACTTTATATGTGTCTTTGCCTATTGTGAATTTGACAATTTCACCGACTGCCAGCCTGCCATCGACACCGTAAAGGCGAACTTTAAAACTAATGGATTTTGCATAATACACGTTTATGTTTTTTGAAACGATTTTAGTTTTAGGAACTATTTTAACATCAAGTTTGCCATTTTCAAATGTGAACTGTACGAATCCGTCACGGTCGGCCTTTAGCGTGAAATTTCCGGAAATATTTAAACCAGTAAAATTTGACAGACTGCCGTCTTTTTGCATCAGCAACGTATTGCAGGTAACTACAATAGTATCTCCCTTATTGACAAAATTCTTATTGACCTTTGCATCCAAGACAATGCAGTTATTTAAGTTGGCAAACCTGTCAGTTTTGGTATCCGGCAATATATCTCCCCAGAAATTATAATCTGCAACTACATTTCCGGAATATGGGTAAAGTGGATTTCCTCCTTTATAGCTGATTAAAAATGAAAATTTGATTAATCCATTATTGCCAAACCATATTATGTCCCTTCCAAAGATTTCACCAGTGTTGAAGAATTTTGAATACAATATTGTGCCGTTATCTCCAATCCAGGCTATTGCAGCTCCTGCCCAGGCGTCATTATTGTAAAATTCACTTTTCAGAACATGACCTGATCCTCCTCTCCAGCAGATTGCCCCTCCATAGTTAGGATATCCTACACCATTGTTTCTAAATATACATTTTAACACTGTGCCGTTTGTACCATTCCATACAATAGCTCCACCTTCATTGATTTTTGCACCCATAGGCCTTAATATAATATTGTAGTAGACCATTCCGTTTTCATCAATATATGTTACATCCCGGTCAAATGGATCATCTTCAATGCCACTGCCGTAATTGTTTGTGAAGTTACAGTTTTCTACGTGTCCGTTTGCTCCATTCCAGTAGATTGCTCCTCCACCGGCATCATTTGAGAAGTATTTTCCATATGCATTTCCGTTTATGAAATTGATATTTTTCAATGAGACATTGTCGGCTGTGATGTTGAACATTCTTGACAATTTGTTTGCATCCAAAGTATGACCTGCACCGTCAATGGTAATTGATTTTAAAATTAGGATTCCCCTATTTGAGCCACTGATGAATTTATAATCCTTATTCAAAACCAGAACTCCTCCTTCGGGAGTGTTATTGATTAATTGAGACAATTCATCAAATGAACCGGTAAATCCGAATGTCACATTAGTGTATCTAACGTCATACAATGACTCGATGCAGGATTCATTTTCAAACTGACAGCAGATTAAAGAAACATTTCCCGAATTTAAAAACAAATCATTCGGACTGTTGTCAATGAATATGGAACTGATTAATTCTACATTATCCCCGTTCCATGAAACGGCACCTCCCGAATGTCCTGCATTGTTATTTTTGAATTTGGAATTGGAAACTGTAACATTATTTCCCCAGTTGACTGCAACTGCTCCTCCATTAAAATCTGCCAGATTATTTATAAAACTGCAGGAATCAACGGAAATATTATTGCCCCACAGATATAGTGCACCTCCATCGCTGTTGACAGTCATTATATGAGGTTTTGATGCATCAAAACCCTCACCACAAGTTAGACTAACATCAGCACCGCTTACAACAGTGTTATTGATGAAATTACAACCTAATATATTTCCATTATCGCCTTTCCACAAAACCGCTCCTCCGGCTGAAGAGGCCATGTTGTCCGTAAAGTTACAGTTTTGCAAAGTTCCGTTGTTTGCCCACCATGAAATTACTCCTCCTCCAAGCCCTGTTTTTTTGGAGTTGATGAAATTAATGTTTTTAATAACTACATTGTCTGCAGTTACCCAAAAGACCCTTTGAGTATCCAGAGCGGAAATCCTGTGGTTTTCACCATCAATTACAAGGGATTTGTTGATTACAATATGTTTTTCACAAGTATTTTCAAACTGATAGTCCTTTTGTAAAGTCAATGTTTGATTTTCAGATATTGAATTGATCTGATTGGATAATTCATCAAAATCAGTGACATCAGTTCCATTCAAATCGTTTGCACTGACACATGTTATTAAAATAACCAGCACAAACAATGCAAAAGTTATTTTCTTAATCAAAAAATCACCATTTTTAAAATAATGTTAAGTATATATGATGTTAGTCTATAAAAAATTTTTTCAAAAATTAAAGTCATTAGTGCGGGGGACGGGACTTGAACCCGCGAAGGGACTGACCCACTAGGCCCTCAACCTAGCGCCTTTGACCGCTCGACCACCCCC
>CACZNW010000185.1 GCA_902782595.1 uncultured Methanobrevibacter sp.
AATATATATAATAAAAAAATAAATAATTTATTATATATTTTTTAAAAAAAGATGATATTATGAGCATTGAAGAAAATGTAAAACAATGGTTAAGCGAAGAAGATCTCTTGCGCGAAGTAAAGTATGATGAAAATGCTGACTTTCATTTTATTGTCGAATTTCCGAATGACAATATTATGGATGTTGTGAAACCTACAGGAAAGGACTGTATTGTTATTGCATGTGCTACACAGGTTGCTCCTGAACATTTGAATTTAATGAATGGTGCCGACACTTTAACCAAAAAAGATTTTATCATGGCATTGAATTTCGGTTTGAACAGTTTTCTTGTTGATTTTGAATTAAAAGTTGCACAGGACATTTTACAGCAGTTTGTCGTCACTGACCAAATATTTGAAGACGGTTTAACTAAAAATGAATTGATTAAAACTCTAAAAAAAGTTTTTAAATCAAAGCTTCACTGTATATGGTTGATTGACCAGAAATTCGGCAGGCCAAGTATTGATGTAGCACCTTCCAATGAAAATGATATGTTCCTCTAAGAGAGAGGGAGGTATGTTTCAAGTGTAATGTTTTCGTTGATATACTATGACTGAAGAGGTGTATTTCAACTGTAAAACACTTGAAATTTATCTTTTATTTTAATTCTTATTTTTTGAATTAAGAGATTTTTATTCTTTATTTCATTATTTTAACTGTTTTTATTGATTTTTTATTTTTTTACACTTGAAATTTATCTCTTGATTTTCGGTTTTCTCATGAAATTGAATACACTTGAAATGCACCTCTCTGTCTCTGGTGCCGGTGAGGTATTTTCATGTCTGATTTATGAGTTTTCATTGTTCGAACCATCTGTTCATGATTTTTTACACTTGAAATCATTATATTTTATTTGAAATTATACTATTTCCTTTTTAATCATATAAGACATAATATTTAATTAAATTAATATTAAGGAAATATTACAATGAATTATATTAATAGAAAGTTTTTATAGTGTTATATTGCGAAATAAATTATTTTAATTCAAATAAATTTTTCAATTTCACATCAATTTAATAATAATCATATAATAAAAAACTATATTAAATACAAATTTTAATATTATTAACACTGGAAATTATACTTATCATTTTATTATAATCTTGATGTTAATTTATAAAAAGGGTGAAAAACGTGGAAAATATTTTTGAAGACAAAAACTTATTGGGAAACCGCCGGACAAACAATATTTTTAAAGACAAAAATCCTCTTGATCATAGATTTCTGCCTGACAAACTGCTTCACAGAGACCAGCAAATACGTGAAATTGCTAAATGTTGGGTTGACGTTTTGGGAGGGGTAACACCGTCAAATGTTACTTTATATGGTAAAACAGGTACAGGAAAAACAGCTGCATCTCAATTTGCAGGAGAACAATTGTCTGAAGTAGCAGATAAGGAAGATGTTTTTGTTAAAGTGGAATATATAAGATGTACTGATTTCACTACCGAATATCAGGTAATTTCAAGGTTATGTAACAGACTTGGACGTGATGTTCCAAACAGGGGATGGACAAAGGCGGAAGTAATAAATACATTTGATGACATATTCAAAAGACCAAGAATAGACAAAGGTGCACTGCATTTAATTGTTATTCTAGATGAAATTGATATATTATTGAATAAGGACGGAGACGGAATATTGTACACGCTGACCAGAACAGAGAATGTATCAGTTTTGTTAATCAGTAATTATCTTGACTTTAAAAATATGATTAAATCAAGGGTAAACAGCAGTTTGAATGATAAAGAAATAGTATTTCCGCCTTATGGTGCAGATCAGCTCTTAGATATATTGTCTGAAAGGGCTAAATTGTCATTCCATGATAATGTTCTGGAAGATGACGTAATTCCATTATGTTCGGCTATGGCCGCTAAGGAAGAAGGTGACGCAAGATATGCTCTTGACCTTTTAAAGAATGCCGGTGAATTGGCATTTGATGAATTTTCAGAAAAAGTCACAGGAGATCATGTAAAACGAGCAAAAGAAAGAATTGAACACAGTAAAGTCAGTGAAATATTATCAACGTTACCTTTCCAGCAGCAGAGAGTTCTTGAAGCAATACTTACATTAACCAAACAAAAAGAGGAAATAACTTCAGGTAAACTTTACGAAGCATACACTGAGATTTCTAAAAAGGATGCTGTAACATACAGAAGAATTTTTGATTTTATTACTGAACTTGAACTCTTGGGTATTATTTCAACTAAAACTATTTCACGGGGACGTGGAAAAGGAAGAACCAATATAATTAAACTTCAGTGCGATGAGACTTTACTTGAAACAGCCCTATACACTATTTAGGGTTGTTTTTAATAACTGTCTTTAAAATTGCCATTCTTACAGGCACTGCATTTGCAGCCTGTGTGAAATACTTGTTATATTTGGTGTTGTCAACGTCAGTGTCTATTTCATCAACTCTAGGCAAAGGATGCATTACAATTAGGTCCTTGCCTTCAAGCATTTTTTTATTAACCACATATGCTCCTTTTATTTTTAGATAATCATCAATATCTCCAAAACGCTCTTTCTGGATTCGGGTAATGTATAAAACGTCAACATCATCAATGATATCCTCAATTTTGTCTGCCTCTTCATATTCCACATTGGTATTGTCTAAATCAATCAGAATTTCCTGAGGCATCTTGAGTTCCGGAGGGGATACCATGTATATTTTAACATTGTCAAATAAACACAGTGCATTTGACAGTGAATGTACTGTACGGCCGAATTTCAGGTCACCGACAAGCGCTATTTTCAAATTATCAATTTGCCCAATTTCTTTTTTAATGGTGTAGAGGTCAAGCAATGTTTGTGTAGGATGCTGGCCCGCACCGTCACCTGCATTTATAACTGGAACATTAACAACGTCTGATATGAATTTTGACACTCCTTCAAGTTCATGCCTTATAACCAGTGCATCACTGTATCCTTCAAACATTTTAGCTGTATCTGCAATACTCTCACCTTTTGAAACTGAACTTGATCCGCTGCTTGTAAATCCAATGCACTGTCCGTTTAAACGTTTCATTGCAGTTTCAAATGATATTCTGGTTCTTGTTGACGGTTCAAAAAACATTAAACCAAGAATTTTACCTTTCAATTCATCAGAAAATTCTCTGGATTTGGCAATGTCTTCCAATTTTGCCGCTTCATCAAGGATGTATTCAATGTCCTGTCTTTCGAAATCTTTTATTGAAATGATGTTTTTTAATCTGAAAATTTTAATCAACCCTATTAAATTATTCTTTCAATCGGTACAACTAAAATATCACGGGCACCGGCATTTCTCAAATCATTGACCAGTTCAAAAACTTTTTTTTCATCAATTACTGCCTGTACCGCTACGGTTTTTTTATCTGACAGTACTTCTGATATTGTCAGACCTCCCATTGACGGCATGACTTTTTTGATTTTATCCAAGTCTTCGCTGTCGACGTTCATCATGATTAATTTTTTCCTGCTTGCATCAAGAACACCTTTAATGCTTGTGCTTACAGCTTCAATCAGTTCCTTTTTTTCCTCTAAACTGTTTGGATTTGCAATAAGTTTTATGGAACTGTCCAGAATAGTGTCAATTATCTTTAAATGATTCATTTTAAGTGTTGTTCCTGTACTTGTCAAATCCGTAATCATGTCTGCAATTCCAATGAAAGGGGCGGCTTCGGTTGATCCGCTTAATTTGACGATTTTCAGGTTCAATCCCTTTTCCTGTAAATATTTTTCTGTAAGGACAGGAAATTCGGTGGCCACTTTCATTTCATTTGTAATGTCTTTCACTGTATTGATATCCGATTCTTCAGGTGCGGCCAGAACCAGTTTTGTCTGTCCGAATCTCAAGTCAATCAGTTCAATAACTTCAGATTCACTTTCCTTAATTAAATCAACACCGGTTATTCCAATATCTGCCACACCGTCATTGACAAATTCTGGAATATCGGATGCTCTTGCAAACATAACTTCGATGTTTTCATTAAAAGTTTTAGAAATTAGTTTACGATTGTTTTTATCGATTAATCCTAATCCTGCCTTTTCTAAAATGTTTATGGAAGGTTCACTAATTCTACCTTTTGAAGGAACAGCAATTTTAATCTTCATCATATCTACCTTTTTAATTATTTATTAATCATTTTATTAATATCTTTTTTTATTATCAATTAATTAATTTTCAAATTATGTCATTTTTAAATTATAGGTCAATTTAGCAAAATATTTAAATATTAAGACTTATTTATCTTAAATGTGCAATACATGACTTCTTTAAGTCATGAATGAATTGCACCAAAGATGGGCATTACTTTTCAAATGCTCTCTGATGAAATTTAAATAGTCAAATAACAAAAAAATAATAAATGACAATGACAAAATTAAATTAATCTTTTTTAAGTTGATAATTAATTTTAAAAACAGCATTAATTGAATTTGTCTGAACCTTCGGGACGAGGGGGATAGCACGGTAATCCTATATTCACTAGAGTATACAGCCCGTGAAGTAAGAATCCTCAACTTCTAAAGTTGAGGTAGTTCAAATCTTATTTAACTTATTATTTAATTAATTTAATAATAAGTTTTAACAGAATAAATGTGAGGTGAAAAACATGTCTGAAATACCAAAAGCTCCTGTTGCAAGAATCATTAAAGAATCTGGTGCAGAAAGAGTTAGTGATGATGCAAAAGAAGAATTAGCTGCATACTTAGAAGAAGTTGCTCGTGAAGTTGCTGCTGAAGCAAACCGTGTAGCTAAAGTTGCAAAACGTAAAACTGTTAAAGCAGATGATATTAAATTAGCTATCAAAAACTTATAAATTTTTTAGCTAACTTTTTTTATTTTTTTTTTAGGTGTTAATATGACCAATACTATTTTAATTAAAAATGCGTTAATTTTAAACCCAAATGATAATTTTGAAAACAGAAAACAGTCCCTGTTAATAAAAGACGATTTGATTTTTGAAATTTCCGATGAAATAGATGACAGCAATGTTGACAAAATCATCGATGCAGAGGGAAAAATCCTGCTACCAGGATTAATCAACACTCACACTCACTTATCAATGACTTTATTTAGAGGATTAGCTGATGATTTAAGTCTGGACAGTTGGTTAAACGATCATATCTGGCCCATGGAAGCAAATCTGAATGGTGAATATTGTTACATAGGTGCTCTTTTAGGAGCAGTGGAACTGATAAAATCAGGAACCACAACATTTTCCGACATGTACTTTTATATGGAAGATGTAGCTCGTGCTGTAGATGATGCAGGTATCAGAGCTGTCCTGTCATATGGAATGATAGACTTTGGGGATGAAGAGAAAAGAGAAGCAGAAATAAAGGAAAACCTTGCACTTTACAATTCATGCAACGGAATGGCTGACGGAAGGATTAAGGTATTTTTCGGTCCCCATTCACCATACACAGCATCAGAGGAACTGTTAATTAAAGTCCGCAAGTTGGCTGATGAATATAACATGGGAATTCACATTCATGTTTCAGAAACCCAAAAGGAAATCAATGACAGTTTGGATGAAAAAGGACTCAGACCATTTGAATATCTGGATAAAATCGGATTTTTAGGTCCCGACGTTGTTGCGGCACATTGTGTATGGTTAAGTGATGAAGAAATTGAAATAATCAAAAAACACAATGTTAAAATATCACATAACCCTTGCAGTAACATGAAACTGGCTTCAGGTGTTGCACCTGTTTCCAAATTAATTGAAAACGATATCTGTGTATCAATCGGTACAGACGGGGCCTCTTCAAATAATAATCTGGATTTGATTGAAGAGTTAAAAACCGCAAGTTTACTTCAAAAGGTATCAACCCTTGATCCTAAGGTTTTAAATTCAGACGAATCAATTGAAATGGCAACCATTAAGGGTGCACAGGCTTTAAGTCTGGATTCAGAAATAGGTTCTATTGAAGTAGGTAAAAAGGCAGATATTATTTTAATAGACACCAACAGTCCCAACATGGTTCCGGACAGTTCATCTTTAAGTTCCAATATCATTTACTCAGCAAACGGTTCCAACGTGGATACCACAATCTGCAACGGTAAAATATTAATGGAAAACAAGAAATTAACTGTTCTGGATGAAGATGAAATTTATGCAAAAGCCAAACAGGCAATAAAAGAATTAAAAGAAGCTATCTAGCTTCAAATTCTATTTTATTTTTATTTATTACTATACTCTTTTTCCATTCATCCTTACTTTGTGAAAAATCAGATCTGTAATGAGCCCCACGGCTTTCCCTTCGAAGAATCGCTGATTTAACGGTTAAAATACAGATTTCAACCATATTTATAACTTCAAGAGCTGTTACCAGGTCTGTGTTGTATTGACTTTTATCACTGACATCCAGATTAGCCAGGTCTTTCTGCATTTCCTGAAGTTCGCCCAGTGCATCATTCAGGGTTTTTTCATCACGTACAATAGCTACCTTTTCCCACATTAGAGTTTTAATGTTATTTTTAAATTCCCGTGGTTTAATTGTTCCTTTTTTAATGAGACTTTCAATTCTTGATGCCTCTTTTTTGACCTGTTCATTGTTTGTTTTAAGTTCACAAGTCTTTGCAGTTTCAGATGCACTTACACCAGCGATTTTTCCAAACACCTGAGTGTCGGCCAGTGCATTTCCTCCCAAACGGTTTGCACCGTGAACTCCTCCGCAGACCTCACCTGCAGCAAACAGATTGTCCAGGGAAGTTGAAGCATCAGTGCCGATTTTCAAACCGCCCATAAAATGATGTGCTGTTGGAGCCACTTCTATTGGCTCATGTTTTATATCCACACCTACATTTTCAAACTGCAAAACCATTGTTTCAAGTTTTTCATCAATATAATCATCATCCAGGTGTGAAATATCAAGGTAAACTCCACCGTTTTCTGTTCCTCTTCCTTCTGTGATTTCCTGATATATTGAGCGGGCAACAACATCACGTGTGGCAAGTTCCATTTTTTCAGGAGCATACTTGCTCATAAACCTTTCTCCTTCGCTGTTTATGAGTTTGCCTCCTTCCGCCCTTACTGCTTCAGTTACAAGAACTCCCTTTTTGGATTCGGGAGCCACCATTCCGGTCGGGTGGAACTGTATCTGTTCCATGTCAACGAGATCTGCGCCGGCACGGTAAGCCATTGCATAACCGTCTCCGTTTTTCTGGAAGGTATTGGATGTTACAGGGTATAATTGTCCGGCTCCTCCACTTGCAAGAATCACGGATTTTGCTTTAAAGTATATCAGACTTGAATCCTTCAGATTCAGTCCGGTTGCACCGATGACCTGTGTATCATCTGTAATGAGTGAAGTTATCATTACCTCTTCAACACACTCGATGCCTCTTTTAATAATTTCCTCTTTAAGGGCATTCAAAAGTTCTGCACCGGTTCTGTCCCCCTGATAGCAGGTTCTTCTAAAGCTCTGACCGCCGAATGGTCTCTGGTCTATCTGGCCGGATTGTTGTCTGTCGAACAAGGCACCGTAGTTTTCAAGGTCAATCAGTCTTTTTGGGGATTCGTTAACAAGTATTTCAACAAGTTTTTTATCATTCAGATAGCTTCCGCCTTTTAATGTGTCATTTATATGGGCTTCTATTGAATCATCCTTGTCCACGGTTTTAAACACTGCATTGTATCCTCCTTCTGCCATTCCGGTACATCCTGACCTGAATGACAATCCTTTTGACACGATTGTTGCTTTTAAACCTGCATTATCTACTTCTATAGCGGCCCTTGAACCTGCTCCTCCAGATCCAATTATTAACACATCTGTTTCCATAATTTTTATTTCCATTTCAATAACCCTGCAAAAAAATAATTTTTTTATAGTATTACTTTTATTTTTCATTTCTTAAAAATATTTATTAATCAAAATTGATTAATTTATATATTGAATCTATATTCCATAAACAAGAATACGGTTCAGGATTTTATGGTTCAATTAAATTTAAAAGTCAATTAATTATTTTGATAATTATCATATTAACATGTAATTTAAACAGGAGTTATTTGATGAAAATTGAAGGTGAAGTTACAACCGGTTTGGGAAAAGCGGCATATTTCTTATCACAGGAATTTTACACAAGAGAGTTTAAAAAAAATCTGGGTTTCATACCTTATCCCGGAACATTGAATGTAATTGTCGAAGAGAGGTATTTGAATGAAATAAATGAAATCAAAGATAATTGCCAGAATCTGATAAAGCCAGATGAAGGGTTCGGAGCTGTAAAATATATCAGGGCAAGATTAAATGATAAAATCACAGGGGCAATAGTATTCCCGGCAAAAACAACACATGAAGAAAATTATCTGGAATTCATCGCTGAAACTAGATTAAGGGATGAACTGAATCTGAAAGATGGAGATATTGTTCATCTTGAATTTTAAAATATTTATTTGGTTTTTAATACACTATCAGTATGAAAAAATTTAATAGTGTTTAAATCGAAATAATATTTTATGTCAAATAAAGAAAATAGTCCTTTTAGTTGTTTTATTGGGATAATTTTAGTGTTTTTAATTGCTGTAATAATTAGAATGATATTAAGTTTATTTTAATCATCAAATTTTCTATAAAATGCTTTTCTAACATATTGCCGTATATCTTCAGTTATTAATTTTAAAGTTAATCTGTATCCTACAACAACGTCTTCACAATTGATTTTAAGAGACTCTCTTTTCAAAGCATTACATGCCATCAAATATCTGCTACTGAATTTAATATGATTGTAAAACTGCCATGTGACATTTTGTTCAACAGTAACTGAAGATAAATATCCGCATCGTAAGAAATCTTCGAGATAACGTGATTTTTTATTTTCAAAATCTACTTTTTTTAATTTTTCAAAAAAAGACTCATCATATTTAGGTAATTCCTGCATTGATTTAAAATCATCTGTGAAAAAAGATAAATACTGAATTATATTTCCGCCAAAAACTTTTTCAAAAGTTTTTATTCTTGAACACTTCCTATTTGAGTAATAAAAATAATTAAATTCAACTAGCATTAATAAACCTTCTACAGCATCAAAAGATACAAAACCATGAATAGATGGGAAATAAATTGGAATAAATGAAGAGGATAATATTTTATTAGCAGTTACAAAAAATTTATTGGAAATATTGGAAGGTTTATAAGTGTCTGTTTCAAAATTACAATCATTAATGACATAATGTGCAATTTTATCAAACTCAATTAAAATATTACTATCACGCAAACCAACAATCATATTTTTTAATTCGCAAAGACCTTCAACATCACTAAATTCATCAAATTTAGCATATTCTCTTTCATAAGATTTATCCAATCCTTCAATGATTGTGCGAATGTTATTCCAAAACATTAAATATCTTCCATTATTAAATATATTTAACTTTGTTGACTTACTTATTAAACTTCTTCCTAAAGATCCATGGTTAATCTGGTTTTTTTTATCACACGTTGAAATTTTAAGTTTCGATTTATTGTCTAACCAAAAAATATTTTATACATGATTGATATATTTAGATAGTACGTTCTCGGGGCGGGGTGCAATTCCCCACCGGTGGTGATTTTTTAATAAAATAAGTCCACGAGCACAAAACAATGTGTTGATTTGGTGAGATTCCAAAACCGACGGTGAAAGTCCGGATGGAAGAGAAGATAATAGTTATTTAGTTATTTTTAGCCCTGGTTCTAGTAAATAAAGGAGACATTACTATGAATCAAGAAACAAACTTAGATAAAGCTTTAGAAGCTATAAGAAATGGTGAATTCGTACTGGTTTTCGATGATGATGACAGGGAAGGGGAAGTCGATATGATTATCGCTTCTGAATTCGTAACCCCTAAATCAATTGCAACCATGAGAAATGATGCAGGAGGTTTAATCTGCAACTGCCTGCACGCTGATTTTTGTGATGCTATTCATTTGCCGTTTATGGTTGACATTATGAAAGCGGCCAGTGAAAAGTTCCCCGAACTTGCCGAACTTGCTCCGACTGACATTCCATATGATGAGAGATCCTCTTTTTCAGTCTGGACAAATCACAGAAAATCTTTCACCGGAGTAACCGATCATGACAGAGCGATGACAATCAGTGAAATGGCTATCATGATGAAAGAGGAAAGATTTGATGAATTCGGTGCAACATTCAGGTCTCCGGGTCATGTATGTCTTTTAAGGGGAGCCGATGGTCTTGTTGAAAACAGACAGGGTCATACAGAAATCGGTCTTGCTTTATGTGAAATGGCCGGTGTTACTCCTGTTTGTGTGGTTTGTGAAATGATGGACGGTGAAACCGGACAGGCCACATCAGTTGCCGATGCCCGTAAATACGCCGAGAAAAACGGACTGGTATTGCTTAAGGGCGAAGATATTATCAATAAATATTTGGAAAAATAGCTAATGTGTTTGATTACACTTATTAGCTATATAATTTGCAATGAATTCCATATTCTGCTGGTACTTGTAGGAATTATAAACGCTGAAGGAAATGTATTTTCCGTCAATCATTTTAATTTCCAAACCAGTTTTCATTTCTTTTGACTTGTTTATTTCAGTTATTTTTTGCCATGGAATTCTAAGTGTTTTGTTTTTCAGTGCATTTTCAATGTGAATTCCATCGTCTTTGAATTTAAGGATTTTTACAACACGACGGTTTTTGTCGCTTGCAATTTGAATATCTCCGTTTTCATCATAAACGTAATCAGGTATAAGACATGTTGCTTTCCAGCCTTGTTTCATCTTTTTTAAAACATGTGCTCTGTCTTTTTTTGTAAGTTTAACGCCTTTTTCAGGGCTTAGGTTAAGTGCCATTATATCACCTTGTCTTTAATTTCGTTAAATGAATATATTTTAGTGAATTCAACTTCACGTGCCATTTTCACTATTTCATCAATGTTGAGGTTGTTTTCTATTAAATCCATTGCATGTGAGCAGAACAGTTCGTATCTTATTTCAACTTCTGGGATAAATCCTCTCATATCAGCTGATTTAAGTTTTGGAAGTTTTAAAACATTTTCCACAGTTGTATTGTTTCTGATGTAGGGTACCACACGTTCGAAAATATCATCATTGTATACCTTGTTTAAAAGTATTGCCTCTACCTTCACTCCGAGTTTTTCAAGCATGTTTGCATGTGAGACCAGATCAATTGCAGCGGACTCTATTCCACCCTTGTTCACTCCCGAAGCCAGTATCATAGGTATATTGGAAGACATTGCAATTTCCGCTGCTGAAAAAGGTACCTTTTCGTTTAAAAGGCCTGTGAACACACTCATTACTCCTTCAATCAGTACAATGTCATAATCTGAATTGTTCAGTCTGTTAACTGTGGATTCAATATCCTTCCATCCCAGGTGTCCGATTTTTATTGATGCAAAATCTTCCATTTTTCCTTTTGTCAGGTATAATCCGGGGATTATGTCCCTTACATCGGGACCCACTTTTAGAAGTGCAACCTTGTAGCCAAGTTTTCTCAGCGCTCCGGCAAGACCGGTTATTATGAATGTTTTTCCTGAATCTGACCCGTTACTTCCAATCATTAGGTATTTCGGTTTCTTGTTTGGGGTTATTTTAGGTATTTTAATCCCTGTGTTTATTCCAACTTCGCTTTGAAGGTATTTTTTAACTTCCCTGTTTCTTGTGTAAATATCGCTGAGGTCTGATGCGTCGATTTCTTCCAGCAGATTATTCACAATCACAGGATTTTCATCAAGAATTCCATGTATCATTGTTCCGATAACGTTTCCGTCATCGTTGCATGCTCCGGAAAATATATTGTATTCGCCGTTATTGTTTACATCACCGTAGTTCATCCTTTGAACTTGTGAATAGAAAAGAGGCTTCGCGTCCCCTTCCACCTTACCGTAGGTATGTGTGTGAAAACCGTCAACGTCCTCTTTCTGGTTTTTTACTATAAATGAGTTGTCGAATACTTTTGCCTTTACCCTGTCACTTGTTATCAGGGGTGAGAAGTTAACGTCAATCAGTCCAAGACCCTCTTTAACTATCGGTACCGGGGATTTTCTTCCGATATCTATCTGGTTTGACAGCAGCTGAAATCCGGCACATATCCCGATTATCGGTTTTCCGTCACATGCCATTTTTCTGATTTCAGTGTTTAAACCCATGCCGATGTCATTGGATTCGATTAATGTTCCTCCGGGAATTATTAATGCATCCAATTCCTCACTTGCTTTGTTACCGTTAACATATCCGTTTTCTTTAACTATATCTGTTGGCAGGTTTCCAAAGTCTTCAAATCCTGGAACAGCACCGTTTATATAAGCCAGTCCGATTTTTGTCATAATATGCCTCTTTGCAATATTCTTTTTAGAGGTGCATTTCAAGTGTAAAAAAATTCATAAAAAAGAAGTTTTATTGAGTGTTTTCAAAAACACTCATAGCCTTAATAATTTTTTCATCATCCAAAGGTTTTGCCTGAATCTGCAGTCCAACAGGAATACCGTCAACTTCACCGGCAGGAATGCTTGCCGCAGGAATACCGGCCAAATTGGCAATAACTGTTAAAACGTCATAAGCATACATTTCCATAGGCTCCAGTTCAGCACCAATTTCGTGAGGAAGTTTCGGAACTGTAGGACCTACAATTAAATCGACGTTTTCAAGCATTGATGTAATTTCACCTCTGATTACAGACCTTGCCTTAAGCGCCTGTTTGTAATATTTGCCGCTGAATTCAGCTTCCGCAATATGTGAACCGATTTTTATTCTTCTTAAAACTTCATCTCCACAGACTTCTTCGATTCTGTAACCGTAGTCTCTTCCGTCATATTTTCTGGTTGCAGAGAAGAATTCCACATAGTTGATTAAATAGTAGGTCGGTAAACAAAGGTCAATATAGTCAAAGCTCACTTCCACAAGTTCAGCTCCGGCATCAACCAATTTCTGAATAGCTTTATTGACGGTCTTGTTGATTTCATCGTCTGTCACATCAATGAATTCCTTACAAACAGCTATTTTCATTCCCTCAAGGGAAGTGTCTTCCAGTACTCCGGTAAAGTCAGGTTTTTCCCAGTCAAGGGTTGTGCATTCGGTTTCATCGTAGCTGGCAATTGTATTTAATGCAAGTGCGATTCCGCTTACATCGTTGGCCAAAGGTCCGATTTGATCCAGACTCATTGACAAATCAAGCAGACCCTGTCTTGAAACTGCACCGTATGTCGGTTTGAATCCGACAACACCACAGTGTGAAGCAGGATTTCTGATAGATCCTCCTGTGTCTGATCCGATTGAAATATCACACATTTCACCTGCAATCGCAGCTGCACATCCTCCTGATGAACCTCCTGGGATTCTTCCCATTGCTGCCGGGTTTTGGGTAGGACCATAGTAGGAAGTTTCGGTTGAACTTCCGGCTGCAAATTCATCCATATTTAAAATACCGATGATTATTCCGTCTTCAGCTTGAATTTCATCAACAACGGTAGCGTTGTAACTTCCAAGGTAGTTTTCAAGGGTTTTGGAAGCTGCTGAAATAATCATATCTTCAACATTAATGTTTGCTTTTATACCGAATACCAATCCAGCTAAAGCACCAACTTCATCACCGTTAGCTATTTTCTTGTCAATAGTTTCAGCTTGTTTTAATGCATTTTCATAGTTTAATTCTATAAATGCATTAATGGTTTCGTTTTTTTCATCAATAACTTTAATGAAACTTTCTACATTTTCTTTAGCTGTCATTTCTCCATTTTTTATGGAGTTTAACTTTTCAATAACGTTCATTAAAACACCTAATAATCATAAATTATAATATTATTATTATATTTTTCAATGTTTATAAAGTTGTTTTTTTATAATT
>CACZNW010000186.1 GCA_902782595.1 uncultured Methanobrevibacter sp.
ACCGACTGTTCAAAGACTTACCCGGGAAGGTCTTAGGGAACTTTCAAAAACTTCTGTACCTATTGCTGAATATGAAGGGTTTTTTGCACATGCAAATTCATTCAAAACAAGATTAAGGGATTGATTATTTATAGTTTAAATGGCTGAATCGGAATGTTTAAAAAAATTTTTCATTTACTTTAAAACCTTAATTCTCTTTTTTCCTTTTTATTCTTCTTATTTTTTATTTTTAAACTCTCAAAGCACTTAATTTCAAAAAATATTTATTTTTTTAATTAATTAGTTAACTTTATATATTATGTTAATCTAATTTAATCTAGAATATGAGTTTTCATATTCGCCACTTTCTAATAAAAGAACTTAAATTTGTCTAGTTGGTTTAAAAAACTCGGACAATACTTTTTTTAAAGTTATATTGATTAATTTTTTTTCTATATAACCTCGAGGTGAATAATTTGCAAGGTTTATTAAACGATTGGAGAAGAACAAACTACGCTAGTGGATGTACTCCTGAAATAGCAGGCAGTGACATTACCATCATGGGTTGGGTGCACGAAATCCGTGATTTCGGCGGAATCATGTTTGTTATCATACGTGACGTTACCGGTAGGGTTCAAGTTACAGCTCCAAGCAAAAAAGTAGATGAAAACATAATGGAAGAATTAAGAGAATTAAGAAAAGAATCTGTTGTAGCAATTAAAGGTTTAGTACAGGAAGCAGGAAAAGCACCAAACGGTGTTGAAATCATTCCAAAAGAAATTAAAATCTTAAACCTGGCCAATCAGCCTTTACCAATGGACCCAACAGAAAAAGTTAAAGCAGGAATAGATACCAGATTGGATTCCAGATTTTTAGATATCAGAAAAGATAATGTTTCTGCAATTTTTAAAATCAAAGGTCAGATGTTCCATACTATCAGAGATTTCTTTTATGATAATGGATTTTATGAAATCAACACTCCTAAACTTGTAGCTTCAGCTACTGAAGGAGGAACAGAATTATTCCCAATCACTTACTTTGAAAAAGAGGCATTTCTCGGCCAGTCTCCACAATTATACAAACAGATGATGATGGCTTCAGGAATGGATAAGGTATTTGAAATCGGTCAGATTTTCAGAGCCGAAGAGCATGATACATTAAGACACCTGAATGAAGCGGTTTCTATAGATGCCGAAGTTTCATTTGCCGATGATGTAGATGTAATGAAAATCTTAAACGACATGCTTATCAACGTTTTAAAAGATGTTAATGAACACTGCAGCGAAGAATTGGATATTTTAGGTCACAAACTTGAAGTGCCAACTGGTGATTTCCCTGTTGTTACCTATGATGAAGCAGTGGATATTGTAAACTCCAAAGATGTAAGTATGGAATGGGGAGAAGACTTATCCCGTGAAGCTGAAAAAGCTTTAGGCGAAACTATGGGAGGATTTTATTTCTTAACCAGATGGCCTTCTGAAATCAAACCGTTTTACGTAATGCCTGTTGAAGGCGAAGAACAATATTCTCATGCATTCGATTTAATGTACAATAACTTGGAGTTATCTTCAGGTGCTACCCGTGTACATCAATATGATTTACTTGTAAAACAAATCGAAGAAAGAGGATTAAACCCTGCAGGATTTGGAAGTTACCTCAAAGCATTTGAATACGGTATGCCTCCTCATGCAGGATGGGGTGTAGGTGCTGACAGGTTAACTATGGTACTTACAGGATCTGAAAACATCCGTGAATGTGTACTCTTCCCAAGAGACAGACACAGATTAACTCCATAGATAAATATGGAAGAATATGATATAGCTATTATTGGTGGTGGACCGGCAGGAATCATGGCGGCTATTGCAGCCAGTCAGAATTCCTCTAGCGTAATATTGCTTGAAAAGAACTCCTCACTAGGCCGTAAGTTATTGCTCACCGGCGGTGGAAGATGCAATATTACCAACAACAAACCAATAAAAAAGCTATTATCTTTTTTTAATAATAAAAACTTTTTAAAACACTCTTTTTACTCATTTACCAATAACGACTTATTTTCATTATTTGATTTTGATTTTATAACAGAAGATGATGACAGGGTTTTCCCCGTAAGTGGAAAATCAGTTGATGTCTTAAAAGGTCTAAGTGATAAGCTGGAGAATGTGGTTATAAGTTATAACTTTGAAGTTAAAACAATCACTGACGGGTTTGTTATAAATGATAAGTTAAAAGCGGATAAGATTATCCTGGCTACGGGTGGTGTAACCTATCCCCAAACCGGATGCAGTAAGGATAATTATTTTTTAACCTCACAGCCAATAACAGACATCAAATATGGTCTAAGTCCTTTAATAACATGTAATGATTTGTCGGGTATTGCAGGAGTTACTTTGAAGGATGTTGTTGTGAGTTATAACAAATCAAAAGTCAGGGGAAATGTTTTAATTTCCCACATAGGTTTAACAGGTCCTGCCATCATCAACTTAAGCAATGAAATATCAAGGGATATAAGTTATAACTTATTGGAAGGGGATGTTGATTTGGACTTGGTGATTGGTATTGATTTATGTCCTGATTTTTCACATGAGGAGTTGCTTGATAAATTTACAAATGATTTTCAGACCAGAGGCAAAACCCATCTGAAAAATTACCTGAAAAACTTTTTGACAAACAGTTTCATAGATTATTTTTTAAACCAGGTCAGTTTAAACTGCGATTTGGAATTATCAAGAGTCAATAAAAAAAGCAAAAACAGATTAATTGAAAATTTAAAGAGATTTACTTTTAAAATAACAGGTTTTAATGGTGATTTGGCTAAAATAACAATTGGAGGAGTTGATTTGACAAATGTTAACTCCAAAACAATGGAGTCAACTCTAATTCCCAATTTATATTTTGCAGGCGAGATTTTAAATTTACATGGACCCACCGGAGGATATAATTTAAAAATAGCATTTTCAACCGGTTATCTGGCAGGATTGTCTGCCAGTAAAAAAGTCATCTAATATGGATCAAACCATGATTTCTACATTGTCCAACCATTGTTTGTATGGTTTTTTCTTTCTAAAAATTATTTTTTGATGAAAGATAATTATCACTAAACAAAATATTTAACAATATTAGAATATATAACTAACATTATGACAGACAAAATGTTCATGGGTGCATCAACTAAACAAGGTTTGGATATTGCAAACAAAAGTCGAGAAATTATCCGTGGCCTTATTGGTGATGATGTCAGAGATTTACAACCTGTTGAAAGAGACATCGTTGAAAGGATTGTTCACTCAACTGCAGATCCTGAATATGCAAAATTAGTGAAAATTAGCCATGATTTTGTAGATGCAGCTATGACTTCCCTTAAAAATAATGAAACGATTTTGACCGATATCAATATGGTTAAATATGGTATTACAAGATATGACGGGGAAGTTGAGTGTTACATTAAAAACGAAGAAGTAGTTAAAATTGCAAAAGAAAATCAGATTACAAGAGCGGCTGCTGCTATGAGGTATGCTGCCGGCAATGACTTTGAAGGTATTGTTGTTTCAGGCAATGCTCCGACTGCTGTTTTTGAAGCGATGGATTTATACCAAAAAGGTGAAATGAATCTTAAAGCTATTGTAGGAGTTCCGGTTGGTTTTGTAGGTGCGGCTGATTCAAAAGAGGCACTGCACAATTCCGATATTCCAAATATTATTGTTGAAGGGCCAAAAGGCGGAACACCAATTGCAGTGGCTTGTGTAAACTCATTAATACAACATTTATAAGTGTGATAATAATGTATTCTGAAGAATTATTTAGCGAATCAAAAAAATATTTCCCGGGCGGGGTAAATTCACCTGTAAGAGCCTTCAAGCCTTATCCGTTTTTTGTTAAAAGTGCCGGAGGGTCTAAACTTACAGATGCAGATGGTCAGTCATACATTGACTACTGTTTGGCCTATGGTCCTTTGATATTGGGACATGCCAATCCGAAGGTAGTAAGGGAAGTTTCCAATCAGTTAACTATGGGTACTGCATATGGTACTCCGACAGAAAATGAAATTAAATTGGCAAAAGAGGTTGTTGACAGAATACCTTCTGCTGAAATGGTAAGATTTTGTAACAGCGGTACTGAAGCTACCATGAGTGCTATTAGGCTTGCAAGAGGTTTTACAGGAAGAGATAAAATTGTTAAATTTGAAGGGGCATATCATGGAGCACATGATTATGTACTTGTAAAAGGTGGTTCCGGAGCTGCAACATTGCCGGACTCTCCAGGAATTCCCGAAGACACTACTAAAAATACTTTATCTGTTCCATTCAATGACGAAGAGGCTCTAACTGATTTGATTGAAAAAGAAGGTGAAAACATTGCCTGTATTATTATGGAAGTAGTTATGGGTAATGTTGGATGTATTGAACCTAAACCAGGATTTTTAGAGTTTATAAGAAAAATTACTGAAGAAAATAATATAATTTTAATTTTTGATGAAGTCATAACAGGTTTTAGAGCTTCACGCGGAGGAGCACAGCAGTATTATGGTGTAACTCCCGATTTAACTACATTAGGTAAAATTGTTGGTGGAGGTCTTCCAATGGGGGCTTTCTGTGGTAAAGCGGAAATCATGGAACTGATTGCACCGCAGGGACCGGTTTATCAGGCAGGTACATTTTCCGGCAATCCCATATCTGTTCAGGCTGGTATTTCCACTTTAACTCAGTTGGATGACGGATTTTATAAAGAGCTGGAACGTAAAGGAAACTTCCTTAGAGGAAATATTGCATCAATCATTGATGATGAGGAATATAACATCCAGCCTGTAGGTCTTGCTTCAATGTTTCAGATTTATTTCAATCCTGCACCGGTTTGTAATTATGCTGATGCACAGGCATCTGATAGAAGACAATTCCTCAGATACTTTAAAACCTTATTAAAACAAGGTGTTTTTATCCCTCCATCTCAGTTTGAATGTAATTTCATTTCAAATGCACATAGTATGGAGGACTTACAGAAGACTTCTGATGCTATTGAATTAGCTTTGGAAGCAGCATTCAAAAAAAGAAGAAGGTAATATTTATGGAAATAGACTTTAAAGAAGTTGTATCATATGTAATTATTCTTATAATTGTTTTAATTGCTGCCCAACACTTAAATGTTGTTGTTTCAGGAAGTATGGAACCGGCATTTTACAGGGGAGATATTGTTTTAGTTGAAAAGGCAAATTTCCTGGGTATTAATGAATTCGACCCGGAATCTGTTGAGGTTGGGGATGTCGTGGTTTATAATGCGGCATGGTATGACCAGCCTGTAATTCATAGAATTATTAATATTACGGATATTAATGGAACTACGATGTATGTGATAAAAGGGGATAATAACGACCGTCCTGATCCTTATTACGTTAAAGCGGATCAGATTCAGGAAAAAGTTGTAACATTAGGAGATAATCTAGTTGTTATTCCGAAAATTGGTTATCTTTCCATCTGGTTAAGAGGTTTATAATTATTAAAGGTGAGTTAATGTATTTTGAAATTGAAAAACAAGCTATTGATGCTATTAATAAGGCATTGGATCAGTATGATGTCGAAATTGATCGGGATTTCAGACTTGATTTCCCTCCAAATCCTGAATTAGGTGATCTTGCAAGTACAATTGCATTTTCACTCACTAAAAAATTAAGAACTTCCCCTCCTGAAGTTGCAAAGGATTTGGTTGATAAAATTGAACTTCCGGAAATATTTTCCAATGTTCAAAATTTCGGTCCTTATGTAAATTTCTTCATTGATTATGACATGTTCTCAAAGTTGTTGCTTGAAAAGGTCGATGACAATTACGGTCAGCTTCCTCAGACAGGTGAAAAAATTGTTTTGGAACATACTTCCGCAAATCCTAATGGACCATTACATATAGGTCATATCAGGAATTCTATTTTTGGAGATTCTCTTTCAAGACTCTTAAAATTAGCCGGAAGAGAGGTTATTACTCAGTATTACGTTAATGATATGGGAAGACAGATTGCCATTATTGTCTGTGGTATAACAGAACTTGGTTTGAATATTGACGATTATGAAGGAGATAAGGTTGACCATAAAGTTGGAAAGTTATACTTCGATGCCAATAAGGCTGTTGAAGAAGATGAAAATTTACAGCTTAAGGTAGATGAATTAATTCAAAAATATGAAGAAGGTTCAGATGATGAATTAAATGCAATATTCGAGAAAGTAGTTTCAACTTGTATTTCTGGAATGAAGGAATCACTTCAAAGAATCAATATTATTCATGATGATTTTGTATGGGAAGGACAGTTTGTTAGAAGCGGTGAAGTTGATGATCTGGTTTACTATATTCAAAGAGAAGGTTTCACCCGTGAAGATGATGTATTATACATTGACTTAACAGACTTTAACATTGAAAAGGAATTTGTTTTACGCCGTTCCAACGGAACTTCACTTTATTCTACCCGTGATTTGGCCTACCATAAATATAAGGCTACCTTAGGTGATACAGTACTTGATATTTTAGGTTCAGACCACAAACTTGCTGCTAAACAAATCAAGGTAATCTTTGAGGAAATATTCAGACAGACTCCTCCGGAAGTAATATTTTATGAATTCATCACACTTCCTGAAGGTTCAATGTCAACAAGGAGGGGAAAATTCGTATCTGTTGATGAATTAATTGACGAAGCGGTATCAAGGGCAACTGATGAGATAAAATCAAGAAATCCTGATTTGTCAGATGATGAAATTGCGCCTATGGCTGAAGAAATTGGTATTGGGGCTGTAAGATTCTTCATTGCCAAACTGTCCCCTGAAAAGCACCTTACCTTCAAGTGGGATGAGGCCTTAAGTTTCGAAAGGGGTTGTGCTTCAATTCAATATGCCCATGCAAGGGCATGCAAATTACTTAAAAAATCTGGTAAGGATATTTCTACCTTGGAAGTTGCCGATGACTGGAGCCCTAACGAAGCGGAAAAAGACCTTGTAAGGCAAATTGCCAAGTTCCCTCAGGTTGTTGAAGACTGTGCAAATAAAAACAGGGTTCACAATATCACACAATACTGTCAGGATTTGGCAGGATCATTTAACAAATTCTACAAATCACAACAGGTAATCGGCTCAGATATTGAAGATACCAGATTGATTTTAGTTGACAGAGCTAAAACTACTATCAAAAATGCTTTGGATATTTTAGGTGTTTCAGCACCTGAAAAAATGTAGATGGGTTGTTTAACTCATCATTTTTTCTTTTTTTGTAATGTTTATGGAATACTTATATTGAAAAAATAAGATTTAATCCACATAGTGGATGTAATCTTTTTTTCTTGGCAGTGGTTCTGGTGCTTCCATATCAGGATAGCCTAATACTACGTGGCC
>CACZNW010000187.1 GCA_902782595.1 uncultured Methanobrevibacter sp.
CATATAAAACAATAATTTTATAAATTTAAAATTCATATGTTTAAATTATTATAAATCAAGTTCCAAAGTTACAGGACAGTGGTCGGAACCATAAATATCCGCCAGTATCTCTGCGGATTTTACACAATCCTTCATTTCTTCGTTTACATAAAAATAATCAAGTCTCCATCCGGAATTCCTTTCACGTGCCTTGAAGCGGTAACTCCACCAGGTAAAGTTGCCTTCACTTCCATCGAACATCCTGAAAGTATCAACAAATCCTGCATTTTCCAGCTCATCAAGCCATGCCCTTTCTTCAGGCAGATAACCTGATTTTCCTTCACAGTTTCGGGGATTGTAGACATCAATCGGATGGTGGGCAATGTTATAATCACCGGTAATGACAACATTTTTACCTTCGTTTTTAAGACTGACCAGCTGTTTTAAAAGCTCGTCACAGAAACTTATTTTAAAATCAAGCCTTTTTGCTTCCTGACCGCTGTTCGGGAAATAAATGTTGAAAAGGATAAAATCAGGATACTCTATCTTTAAAACTCTGCCTTCAGCATCCAGCTTGTCAACTCCAAGACCCCTTGTTACGCTTACCGGTTCGATTTTGGAGTATGTTCCAACACCGCTGTATCCCTTTCTTTCAGCTTCATTGAAACACCTGTGAAATCCATCAACATTAGCCAATTTCTTTGGAATCTGTTTTTGGGTTGCTCTAACTTCCTGAAAGTTAATTATGTCTGCATCAGTTGAATCGAACCATTGCCAGAATTCATCTTTTTTACAAACCGCCCTGATTCCATTCACGTTCCAGGAAACCAGCTTTACTGACATTTATAATTCGACTCCATTAACAGTTGGTAATTCACGAAGCCATTTAATATCACTTTTGTAAAGCATACGAATGTCTTCAACATCATACCTTATCATGGCAAGCCTTTCAATACCTAAACCGAAAGCGAGTGCAGGCTGATTAATGCCCAGGGGCTTTAACACTTCAGGCCTGAACATTCCCGCTCCTCCAAGTTCAATCCAGCTTTCCTTTTCTTCGAGATAGATTTCAGTTTCTGTGGAGAGATAAGTGTAAGGGAAGTATGCAGGTCTGAATCTTACTTCGAATCCCAATTTTTTGTAAAATTCTTTTAAAGTACCTAGAAGATTTTGATAACTGATGCCTTCATCACAGACAAGCCCTTCAACCTGGTGGAACTCAGGCAAGTGTTTGTAATCGAATGTTTCCCTTCTGAATACTCTTCCAACTGAAAACATTTTGATTGGAGGTTCATGTTCAAAGAGGTGTTTTGTGGAAATTCCTGTGGTGTGAGTTCTTAAAACACTCTGGCGTGCAATATCATAATCCCAGTCATACTGCCAGCCTATTGAACCGGTGTCCGCACCGGTCTGGTGGGTTTCAGCTGTGAGTTTAACCAGATCCATGTCCGGCAGATCACATGTTAAGGGATTTTTAAGGTAGAATGTATCCTGCATTTCACGGGCAGCATGATCCTGTGGCTGGAAGAGTGAGTCGAAGTTCCAGAATGCGGATTCAACATATTCCCCCCTGTCTTCTGAAAAACCCATGTTTAAAAAGATTTCTCTGATTTCATCAATAATTATTCTTAATGGGTGTTTTTTACCTGCAAAAATTACAGGTGCTTCGGCATTAATATCATATGGACGGTATTCAAGGCTTTTCCATTCTCCATCCTTTATATGCTCATGAGTCAACTGAGTGGCCTGTTTTTTGATAGTGAACCCATGGTCCAAAATGGCTTCACCTTTTGATAATATTTTAAATGAATGTGAGGTTTCTTTTTTAACGTCTACAATGTTTTTTCTGTTTCCAAGATTTTTCAAACCGCCCATCAAATCATCGGCAAAAAGTTTGACTCCGTCGGCATTGGATTTAAGGTAATCGAGAACTTTTTCATCAACACCTGCCTTATCTGCGAAGTCCTTACCCACTTCTGTAATTTTGACAACTCCCTTATCAATCTGAGCCCAGTTTTTACGGCGAAGCCAGCCAAGTGCAATACCTGTTTCCTTTTTATCAATACCTGCCTCGTCTGTCAGTTCGTCCATTGAAACAGAAGATTTATCGGCAAGCACGTCCAGTATTTTACGTTCAGGCAGTCCTTCTTCAGCATATTTAAGTCCGTCATCGGTTAGGGAATATGTTTCCTCAACTTCCTTGTGCATTTCAATAATATCCTTTGAAGCAAGTGAACCTGCCGCACTCATAACTGATTTAATATTCATGCCGGTATTTTCAGCTATTTCTTCGGGTGTGGCATCAGGATTTGCTTCCAGTTCCTTTAAAAGTTTCTTTTCGTAAATATTTAATTCACTAGTGGTTTTTTCAATATCCTCACTCATTTAAACACCATATATTAAGATTAATAATATAATAATATCTGTTTAAAGTGATTTATAAATATATTGCTAAAATGCCTGAAATTATATTATTTTATAATCCGTTTCAAAATAAAAAACATGAGTTTTGAAAATGCCTTTTTGATTATGTTTAATTTGACATCCGGTGCGAAATCCCCCTCCGCCAACCCGGTTTTAGACCAGTACTCCCTGTCCGCCCCAATGGGTTGTGAGGATAAAGCCATTGCTTTCCATACATTGAAAAATATAATGTCTCCAAATTTAGGTGAGTGGAGTTTGTCTGATTTCAAATCCTTTTCGAATTTCTTTGAGATTTTATCTATTTTATCTGTTTCAAGTGAATCCTTTCCGCCGCAGGCCACTGGAATGGTATAAACCTTATTCACACCCCAATGCCTTAATGTTTCATCTATATATTTTGCAACCTTCTTTTGACCCGCTCCGGCGGTTGTGACAACCACCAAGGCTTTTTTTGTGAAAAATTCCGGCCTGTGATACAGATATGCTGTATTGTCTATGAAATTTTTCAAAAGACCCGGAACGTTCATCGCATAGACAGGTGAACCGATGATTATGGCATCGGATTCCTTTATCTTTTCAATGACGGGTCTGATTTTTTTACTGTTCGGACACTTGTCTTCGCCATAGTTAAAGCAATTGTAACAGCCCACACATACCGGAATGTCACATTTCACCAAATTGATTTCTTCAAATTCACCATCCAAATTGGTTTTAACCTGTTTTATGACTTTACAGGTATTTCCAATTCTTGGAGATCCGTTTATTATAACATACTTCATTTAAACACCTAACTGACCTTGTTTAATTAGTTTTTTTCTGAATTCAAATTGTCTGTCAAACTCATCCACATCGCTTTGATTTACATGGAATACATCGGGAATATGGAATATTGCCTGCCCGTCTCTTAATTTATGCCGATTGAATATTTTAATCATAAAAAAGGGGTTTTTATCATTTAAATCCGTTGCCTCAAGAAATATTCCATAATCGGATGCTGTCTTAAATCCGAATCTGGAATAATAGTTTTCATCGCCCACTACAAAAACAAACGGAATGTTTTCCTTTTCCAATATCTTTAAGGTATATCGGATTAATTTCGATCCCAGTCCCTGATTTTGACAAGTAATATCAACTGCAACCGGACCCAATATAACTGCCGGTTCAACATCATTTTCATAGCGGATTTCACCCACGGAATAGTTGATATCCCCTATGATTTTACCGTCATCTTCAATGACATATGCCATATTTTCCATGAAACTTTCATCACCTCTTAGATTATGAACTATGAAGTGTTCATATGCTCCCGGACGATACACATTCCAAAAGGAGTTTCTTACAAGTTCCTCAACTTTTAAATAGTCATTTTCACTTTCAGGCCTTATTTCCATATTAATCCTCTGTTTTAACCGAATCAAAAATTGTTTTTGCATGCTTTTCTGTTTTTAGCATGAACTCCTCTAAAAACTCCTCATCGTCCTCGGGGTAATTAATGATGAAATGTTCATACAGCAAAAACATTCCGTAGTAGAAAAATGACTGTGAAAGCTGAACCACATCACAATCCTTTCTAATCAGGTTTTTTGACTTCATCATGTTAAACAGTACTATCCATCCGTTTATCGGTTCTTCAATGATTGATTTTTTAAGGAAGTTTTTCACATCATCGTTGTGATAGGATTCGATGAAAAGCAGTCTTGTTATTTTCATCATCTTTTCCTGTCTGAGTTTTGAGAGGAATGCATCACATCCCGCCCTGTAGAAGAAATCAAAACCTTTATCAAGATTCCGACTTGCCTGGGGCAGAGGTATTTCATCACTTACCATTTCCCTAACATAATATTCAAGAATGGAATTCAGTATTTCTTGTTTACTTGAGTAATGATTGTAAATTGAGCTTTCTTTTATTCCCACTTCACGGGCGATTTGACGCATGGATACTCCATCATAACCATGTTTTGAAAACAAATCAAGCGAAATGTTGAAGATTTTTTCTTTGTTGTTCATGAAAATCACACTAACAGTTGTTAGTTACTTTTTACTTGCAAACAATATATAAAACTAACGATTGTTAGTTAAAAAAATATACTCATAACAGGATACCTAAAATAATCTTAAACCATTCTTTTTAAATCAGAGAAATGAAAATCATTAAAAACTAATAAAAATTAGTATAAACCCTACATTACTTAAATAACATGAATAAAAATTAACAATTACTCATGAACCATAATATTTTAAATTTTTACAATTTCAATACATCATGCCTTAAATTTA
>CACZNW010000188.1 GCA_902782595.1 uncultured Methanobrevibacter sp.
AGTCAAAAAAAGTTAAAATAATCGAATATTGTCTGAACCTTCGGGACGAGGGGGATAGCACGGTAATCCTATACTCACAGAGTATACAGCCCGTGAAGTAAGAATACTCAACTTCTACAAAGTTGAGGTAGTTCAAGGGAGATATTATGAGCAATAGGAAAATACAAATGCCTCGTGAAGTTTACATTGATCCGGGCATCATAAAGGATACTGCGGAAATATGCAAATCGTTGCGTCTTGATGAAAAGATTTTAATCGTCACCGGTGCCCATACATATGATGTGGGTGCAAAACCGGTTATAAAAAGTCTTGAAAAGGAAAATATTGAGTATGATGTTATAAAAGTAAATAATGCGTCTGAAGATTCAATAGCTGAAGTCGAAGAGTTGATTACACCCGATACAACCGTTTTGGGTGTCGGCGGCGGGAAAGTTATTGATGTGGCCAAATTATCCTCATACAATCAGGGTGTGTACTTTGTATCAATGCCGACAACTGCTTCACATGACGGTATTGTATCTCCTATGGCATCAATAAAAAATCCCAACACTTCAATATCCGTTACCGCTCACTCACCGATTGCAGTCATTGCAGACTCTGAAATCTTGGCACAGTCTCCATTCAGACTGCTGGCTGCTGGATGTGCGGATTTGATTGCAAACTTCACAGCAATCAAGGACTGGGAATTGGCACATCGTTTGAAAAACGAGTCCTTTTCCGAATCAGCTGCAGCATTGTCAATAATGTCTGCACACCTGATTACAGACAATATTTCCAATATCAAACCCAATCTCGAACCGAGTGCAAGAATAGTTATGAAATCACTGTTCAGTGGAGGTATGGCCATAAGCATTGCAGGTTCATCAAGACCTGCAAGCGGATCCGAGCATCTGTTTTCACATGCACTTGATAAGATTCTTGACAAGCCTGCGCTTCACGGTGAACAGTGTGGTATAGGTACCATAATGATGATGTATCTCCATGGCGGAAATTGGAGGGCAATAAAACAATCTTTAGAAGCCGTACAGGCTCCAACATCTGCATCGGAAATCGGGATTGCAGAAGAGGATATTATTGAGGCATTGACAATGGCTCATAAAATCAGACCTGAGCGATACACAATCTTGGGAGACAATGGAATTTCAAAAGAAGCGGCTTATGAACTGGCTCATAAAACAGAGGTGATTTAGATGATTACATTGATAGGCGTAGATTTGGCAAAAGAAGGTCAGGAGTTTGTTTTTCTAGGTCCTGCCGGTGAATGTGAAGACTGCCGATTCAAATCAGCCTGTACTGGAAATCTTGAAGAAAACAGGAAATATGTTGTAGTTGAAGTAAAGGATAATGAGCAGAACTGCCCGATACATGCGGAAGGTAAAGTAATTCCTGTTGAGGTTGACAGGGCTAAAATAGATTTGCTTACAGCTTCAAAAAGCATATTTGAAGGATCAACATTCACATATAATGCTCCTGAATGTGATGAGGTCTGTGAGTTCCATGATTTGTGTTTCCCTGAAGGTTTAATTGAAAACGATAAATGCATAGTTTTAGAAAACAATGGAAAACATAAACGGGAATGTAAAAAAGGTTTTAAACTTAATAACTTAACTTTAGGATTTGTGATATAATGAAAGACACTAGTAGCAACAGCTCTTCTAAAATGAATGCCGGATATAAGGCTGCCGAATATGTTAAAGACGGAATGATTTTGGGTCTTGGAACCGGTTCAACAACACATTTTTTCATTGAAAAAGTTGGAATGAGAATCAGGGATGAAGGAATTAGCGTTATGGGTGTTCCAACATCATTTCAGTCATTGTTGATTGCTAAAAAATGGAATATTCCAATAACCACTCTTGAAGAACATGACATTGACCTGTCCGTGGATGGTGCTGATGAAGTGGATGGTGAGTTTAACCTGATTAAAGGAGGAGGAGCAGCCCACACCAAAGAAAAAATTGTAGATTATGCTGCGAAGGATTTTATTGTCATTGTAGATGAATCCAAAGTTGTTGAGGAGTTGGGAAGTTTCCCTGTGCCTGTAGAAGTGCTTCCGGATGCATCAAGAATGGTTATCCGGGAACTTGAAGACATGGGAGCTATATGCGAGATAAGAATGGCTCAAAGAAAAGATGGACCTGTAATCACCGACAACGGCAATTTCGTAATTGACGCCAAATTCAACAAAATTGAATCTCCATCACACCTTGAAATTGACATAAACTCAATACCTGGCGTTGTGGAGAATGGAATATTCTCACAGATGGTCGATAAGGTCATTGTAGGAACCGATGAAGGTACAAAAGAGTTATAAGTGATGAAAATGGCAATGTTTGATATTCCAGATATTAAAGAATTGACTTTGAAAATTGTAATTGTATTCGGTGTTATAATTGTATTTTATGGTGTTTTGTGGTTGCTTGTAACACTTGGATTAATTCCGGCAATTATTGCAGCTGTGTTCCCTCAGGTCGTGCTGATAATCATAGGATTATTTATTATTTACACTGCATTTGACCACAAAAAAAGATATTACTGATTTTTTAACCCTTTTCATTTTTTAGAGGATAGTTTTGTTTATTTCAGCTTTAACACTTTTAAACTTTATTTTGGTGATATCCGATGACAGTTAAAACTTATTTTTTAAAAATTGATACCCGAAGAAACTTTGAAATTATTGACATTACCTCAAAAATCAATGATATGATTGACGTCAGGCAGGGAATCGTTTCAGTCTTTTCAAAACATTCCACCTCGGCTATTGTTGTTAATGAAAATGAGGAAGGTCTTTTAGATGATTTGGAATTCACCCTTGACAATTTAATCACCGATAAATTCACCTACAAACATGATAGAATTGACAATAATGCCAGATCACATTTAAAATCATTTCTACTATCTTCCAGTGAGTGTCTGCCCATTAAAAATTCCAGACTTGATCTGGGCACATGGCAGTCAGTTTTTTTCATTGAACTTGACGGACCGAGAAGCGGGCGAACAATAACTTTAACTATAATAGGAGAATAATATATTATTAATTTGTTAATAAGTGGAGTTTTAAAAATGGATGATGAAACACTCAAAGTATATGGATATGTAATCAGTTCTTCATACAGGCAAAAATCAGTGCAATCTCTCAATAAAAGCGATAAAATACCTACGGATTTGGCTGAGGATATTGGAATTAGGACAAATCACATTTCCAAGGTATTGCGTGAACTTAAGGAATGTGGTGTTGCCGAGTGCATCAATGAGGAAAAACGTAAAAATAGAGTATACAGGCTGACATCTATGGGTGAAGATGTAGCCAAACTCATAGATTAATATTGATAATTCATGGTGGTTGCGTTTAATTGAGAAGATGGACAATAATTTTAATATCAGTTATAATTCTACTATTAATTCTAATACTTATATTCAATAATTATGATGCCTCTCCTCAGGTGAACAATTACTCTGTTATGGAAACGCAAATGAGAAAGTTATGGTATTGAATGAATTCAGTTGATGAATTCAATTTCAAATGCAATAACTGGATACTCAAGTGTAAAGTTTGTAATTACTTCGGGTGAAACCTCTCCGAAGAAACACTTAACTGAACCGTTGCCTGAAACGCCGGTAACATCAGCAACCCTTCCGGTAATGAATGTTTTATTTTCGCTGTCGGATATCTCCATTGAATATCCTAGGTTTGTTAAAACGCTTGTTACAATGGATTTTATTTCTGTAAAGTTGGCTGTTGAATGACATATTACTCCGGCTAATTTTTTAGATGAAACTGTGTTGTTTTCCCTTGTTTCATCAATGTATAAAACGTCTCCGATTTCAAATATCTTCTGAGGCAGGTCTTCGTGCTTGTTGTCTTCTAAAAATTCCATTAAAGAGTTGATTAAACTGGTTCTAATCATAGTTCTGTCAATTGTAATGGGTCTTGCAACTTGCACGTGAGGTTTTTCTTCCTGGTTCATGTTCTTGTAATGTGCATCTTCACTTGTAAGCATTAAACTCATTACTTCCTGAAAACCCAAACCGACCATTACTTCACGGATTATGCTTTCTGATTTAAACCAGTTATTTTCATAGGCAACAGTATTGATGTCAGGCAATTCGGCCACTACATCATTGATGTGGTACTGTACTGCAATGTTTTCAACAATATCGACTTCATGTAAAATGTCCACTCTGTAAGCTGGAATAATTGCCTTGACTTCATTGTCATTTATTATTTCAGCATCAAAACGGGCTTTCAGGAGCAGGTCATGAATGTCTCCTGCGGTTAGGTTGGTTCCACCAATAAGTTCATTGGCTGTATTGACATGAACATTCATCTCCTGTGGAGTTAAATCGGGACTTGTTATGGTTTTGTCCTCATATCTGACTTCCATGGATTTGATTTCGCCTCCAACTTCAGCGAATGATGAACAGATAATATTCAATGCCTGGTTAACCGCTCTTTCGTCAGTTCCGGTTACATCAACGATAATGTTATGTGTATCCTCTTTAAGTTTGGTTAACTCTCCGTTGATGATTGGGGGCATGGATAAAACATTGTCATCTTTATCAAGAATTAAAGGATATTTATCATACTTTTCAATTAAATGTGCATAATCCTTGCCTTTGTCATGTTCAGTTAAAATCTCCTGAGGAGTCATTTCACTGTCTTTTTCAAGTGGAACGAAGGCATTTGCATCTTTTGATGTTGCAATGTATTTGAAAGGGCCTTCAACAACATCGGCATTGTGAATACCGATAGCTACCTTTTTCCTGTCTCTTCCAATAACCCAATGAAGGTTTTCCTGAAAATCCATACAGTATTTGAGTTTATCACCGGAAAAATCAACATTATCTATTTTGGCAAATCCAATAAACGGTCTGATTGCAGCAACGTCACTGTCTACTGTAACATATTCTCCGGATTGTTCAACTTTATAATCCGGAAAACCGATTTCCTGACCGATAAATCCTTTAAAAGATCTGGCCACTCCTTCAACAGACAGATTGTCCGGTCTGTTTGGGAAGAATTCGACTTTAATTTCTTCGTCGTCAAAGTCTTCTATGTCACTGGACATCATCGGTAAGGTGTCTATTAATTCATCTTTTTCCATATCTATTCCTAAATCTTTCAAATCCTGATATTTAAATGTTATAACTGGCATTTAATAACTCCATTTTTTCTAAAGTCCATAAAGTAAAATGAAAAATAGAGATTCAATTACAAAATGAAGAGCTCTATGTTCTAACTCACCCATATTGCGTATGAAAATTGTATGGGTCACGTCGATAACAAAATGAATTAGGGCTGCTTGAACTCCGATAATTGGATTTAAAAAAACCATTGAAAGCACTATGAAATGGAATCCCGCCTCCATAATCTCATGAACCAGCCAGGTCTGCCAAGTGGATTTGGTGGATTGCTGGATTATGGCACCTAATAGAATGTAGAAGTTATTCAAGACTCTCCACATTAATGTAGTGTGTAATATATCACTCATAGCCAATACAATAGCAACATAAAACCATAATACTTCCATTTTTTTACACAGTCCTACTTTTGATAATATTAATAATATGATTTTATTATATAATATAGTTATCGTTCGGAAGATCAATGTCGTAAACTTTAGAAAATTTTTGAATTTTTTTTGTTTTCATTGATTTTTTTCCTCCTCAGGACATGGCTTGGTAGTTCATA
>CACZNW010000189.1 GCA_902782595.1 uncultured Methanobrevibacter sp.
TTAACATTAAAAAAAAGAGAGGAAAATAATGCAAAAACATTATTTTCCGGAAAGGGAGATATCAAAAAACGAAAACCTTCGTTTATTTGGTTTAAAAAAGGAGATTTAGCTACACCGCTCCATCCCCCTCTTCACCTGTTCTTATTCTAATCACATTATCCACCGGCTGAATAAATATTTTTCCGTCACCGATGTTTCCTGTGTGGGCTCCTTTTTTAATTGCTTCAACAAGGGCGTCCAAACCCTCATCCTTTACAACAATTTCAATACGTGTTTTCGGAATCAAATCAACACAGTAACTGGATCCTCTGTATGACTGTCTGATTCCTCTTTGACTGCCTCTGCCTTTTACTTCGGTAACTGTCATTCCTTCGCAGCCAACTTCCACCAGGGCTTTTTTAACATCATCAAATTTTTCCTGTCTTATTATTGCAACAATACGTTTCATTTATTATCCCTCCTATGAATTAAAGTTATAAGCAGATTCCTTGTGAAGATGTGAATCAAGTCCTCCTATTTCTTCATGTTCCTCTACCCTAATACCACCTAATGATTTATCTAGGATTTTTGCCAATATATAACTTACTGTGAATGAATAAATGATTGTGGCAATTACACTTATTATCTGTATTATGACCTGATTGGGATTTCCTGTGAATAATCCTGCTGCACCTCCGATTGCAGGGACTGCAAATATTCCTGTTGCTATTGCTCCCCATACACCGGACATTCCGTGAATTCCCCATGCATCAAGTGCATCGTCGTATCCCAGTTTAGGTTTTAAATAATTGATTGAATAGTATGATATTATCGGAGCTACCGCACCAATGACAATTGCTCCCGGAACGTTTACAAAACCTGCAGCAGGAGTAATTCCTACCAGACCTGCTACCGCACCGGATATTGCACCTAAAACTGTTGGTTTTCCAATTTTAACCATATCAATTATTGTCCATACAATAAGACCCATTGCCGCTGCGACATTTGATACTATTATTGCATTTGCCGCAAGACCGTTTGCTGCAAGACCTGATCCTCCGTTGAATCCCATCCATCCGAACCATAAGAGTGCAGCTCCAAGTACTGCATATCCTAAATTATGAGGAATCAATGCATCGTTTTTCCTTTTTCCCAATACGAGGGCAACTGCAAGGGCGGAAATTCCTGAATTAATGTGAACAACGGCACCTCCTGCAAAGTCAAGTGCACCCATCTGCATTAACCATCCTCCTCCCCATACCCAGTGGGCGATAGGGACGTATACAAGCAGTGCCCATATCGGTACAAATATTACCCATGCTCTTGTTTTCATTCTTCCAACCAGAGCACCTGACATAATTGCACAGGTGATTCCTGCAAATGCACACTGAAACATTACAAACAGCAATGTCGGAATTGTACCGTTTAAGTCATCCAAACCTATTCCCTGTAAAAAGAAATTTGTTGGTGAACCGATTAATCCATAAATATCATTTCCAAATGCAAACTGATAACCGAATGCTACCCAAAGCACACTTATAATTGCAAATGCAATGAATGTTAAAAAAATTGTATTTAAAACGTTTTTTCTTTTACTTAGTCCTCCATAAAAAAATGCTACTGCCGGAATACTCATCAGAAGTACGAGTAATGTACATATGAGAATCCATGCAGTGTCACCAGCACTAAACATATCCATATTATCTTAACTCTATTTATTTTTTTAATCGGAAATATACTGTCGGAAGTATACTTCCGATATAATAATTTATCCCTACTCATATATAAACATTTTGCAAAAAATTACAAAAAAACATCAAAATCACCTAAAATCTTTCAAAACAATTAAATAATATCTTTTAAAAAAAATAATAATAGTATAAATTAAAAAAGTGTTATTATGAGAGGTTCACTAAAAGCAAGACTGATTGTTTTTTTAATTATAGCAGTTATTGCATTCTGTATCAGTTCAGCATTTGCAACACTGACCATACACGAAAATCATGACTCCTATAAATTAAAATCAATAAAAAATGATGATTTTGAACCAACAGAAATCGAATATGTACCTACATACATTCCGAAAAACAATACAAACACCACCAATAACACGACAGATACAAATGTAACCGATTACATAAATGAAACAGTAGAAAATTGGACGGACAACTACATTGAATGGGGAGATGATGAAAACCAGGAGGACTGATAAAAATGAGTGAAAAAAAGAAGTTTATCAGAGACAGTGTCTACGGAGATATAAGTCTAAACAGTTTTGAAGTTGAAATAATGGATATGCCCCAGTTTCAGCGTTTAAGACGTATAAAACAGTTGGGATTAATAAACCTGATATATCCCGGAGCAACACACACCAGATTCGAACACTGCGTAGGAACCATGAATCTGGGATCAAAACTTGCCGAAGAGCTGAACCTGAGCGAATATGAAATCGAACTGGTAAGAGCATCAGCACTGCTGCATGACATCGGTCACGGTCCATTTTCACATGTATCAGAAGGAGTGCTGTCAGTTCCCCATGAAGAATTATCAAAATATGTAATAACAAAAACATCAATGAAGGATTTGCTTGAGGAAAAATTTGATGTAAACCAAATCGTTGATATCATAAACGGACAGGGCCACCTGGGACCGATTGTTTCCGGAGAACTTGATGTGGACAGAATGGATTATCTTTTAAGAGATTCACACAATACAGGCGTTTCATACGGTAAAATTGATTATGAAAGACTGATATCCAATTTAAGTCTGGATGACGGACTTATACTTGACATTAAAGGCGTTCAGGCTGCAGAAGGAGCACTGGTATCAAGATACTTTATGTATCCAAGCGTCTACCAGCACCACACAACAAGAATTGTCAACACAATGTTTAGAAGAGCCCTGAAAAAAACAATCAATGATGGAATCATAGAAGAACGTGAAATATACAAATACGATGACTCCGACATCATTGCAACATTCAGACACTGCGAAAACAAATATGCAAATGACATAATGAACAGGCTTGACAACAGAATCGTTCCGAAAAGAGTGAAAACAATCCGACTGGACAACTTTAAATTCCCTGAAAAAATGTATAAAATCGAAGCTGAAGAACTTAGAAAAGCTGAAGAAGAAATAGCTGAAGATTACGGGCTTGATAAGGATTATGTATTCATAAACATTGCAGAATACCCTCGTTTTGATGAAATGAAAACTCAAGTAAGTGTTGAGGGAAAACTGTTCCCGTTAACCGAAATATCAAATATAATAGGGGCACTCAGTAAAGCAAGATTCAACATACCTGACATAAGCGTTTACGTTCTGGAGGAATACCAGGGAAAATTCGACAAGCTGAAACTGGAACACTACATTGATTTACCGGAAATCGATCGTGAAAAGTTCCACGGAATACACTACGACCAGATTAAACTATTTTAGGTGAATTAAATATGATAGTAGTTGGAATAACCGGAGCAAGTGGAGTAATATATGGAATAAAACTTCTTGAAGCTTTAAAAGAGTTAAAAATTAAAAACAGTCTGATTATAAGTGATACGGCAAAAATTGTAATTGAAGCAGAAACCGATTATAAAGTCCAGGACATAATCGATATAGCCGACACATACTATGATTTCAATGACCTGACCGCTTCCATAAACAGCGGGTCATTTAAAGCTGATGCGCTGGCAATTGTACCATGTTCCATGAAGACATTATCGTCAATTGCAAACGGATACGGTGCAAATACTATAACAAGAGTTGCTGATGTTAGCTTAAAGGAAAAAAGAACAACAGTCATTGTTCCACGTGAAACACCCCTTAGAAGCATTCATCTGCAGAACATGCTTACACTGTCACAGGAGGGAGCAGTAATTTTACCGGCAATGCCTGGATTTTACTCAACTCACGATACAGTAGATGATCAGATTAATTTTATCGTTGGAAAAATTTTAGACTCATTGAAAATTGATAATGACTTATTTAAAAGGTGGGAATAGACATGTTAGAAGATAAGGATTTTATTAAATCATGTGATGTTCCGGGACCGACAAAAGAAGGTATAAGAGCCATAATATTATACAAATCAGAAGTAACATCCGCTGACAGAGTCGTTGACTGCGGATGCGGAACCGGAGGAATAACCTGTGAATTTTCACAAAGAGCCCGTGAAGTAATTTCAATCGATACCAACCCCGAAGCGATTGAAGTAACAGAAAGTAACCTTAAAAAATTTGGACTTGGAGACAATGTCACACTGATAAATGATGACGGAGCTAAAGCACTGAAGGATATTGACGATATTGACATTGCCGTTGTAGGCGGAAGCGGCAGGCAGCTTGAAAATATTTTGGATATAGTTGATGAAAAATTAAATTCAAAAGGAAGAATCATCATTACAGCAATTCTGGTTGACACCAAAGTCGAAGCCATAAATAAACTTAAAGATTTAGGATATAATCCGAAAATTATGGAAGTCAATGTTTCCAACGGAAGAGTCCTTGACCGTGGGATTTTAATGATTAGTGAAAACCCGATTGCCATCATTACCGCCAAAAAAAGATAGCCCATTTAGCCTACGGAGAATTTGAATAATGGAAAAAAGCAAAAACATTAAATCCTGCATCATTTTATGTGGAGGCAATAGCAGCAGAATGGGTCAGGATAAAGGATCTATGATTATTGACGATAAACCCATGATTAAACATATACTTTCCACATTAAACCATCAGATAAATGAAGCTATAATCGTTTTAAATAATCGATCAAGGACATCAAAATATATGGAGTTTATTGATTCACAAGATTACACCTACCAAATCACCTTCGCCGAGGATGAAATTAAAAACAAAGGTCCCCTTCCGGGAATAATGACCGGTTTAAAGAAAATCAAAAGCGAATATGCGCTAATACTTCCATGCGATAGCCCATACGTTTCTTCAGACTACATAAACACTATTTTTAATGAAATCGATGAAAACTTTCAGGCAGTCGTACCGTGCCACGATGACGAAAACCGGCTAAAAACATCAGAACCCCTTCATGCAGTTTATGCCAGAAACACCATCCCCGAAATCCGGGAACTGATTTCACAGGACATCCTCCATATTAAAGGATTAATTGAAAAAATAGATGTGAAATTTGTTTTGATAGATAATAAAAAAATAGAAAAAAAAGAATTTAGAAATCTTAATCGTCCACAGGACATTTAAAGATGTTCTATTAACTCTTTTGTTTTTGTCACTGCCATATTGACAGCAAAAAGAATGTCCTCTTTTGTTAACGGTTCTTTTCCGCCTTTCTGCATTGAGCAGATGTGGCCATCTTTTGTAACACCAACATTTAAACGGGCGGATGCAACTTTCTCTTCGGACAATGTTGGGTCAATAACCATCTTATCACCAATTTTAACAAAAGTACATAAAGCCAGTTCATTATTAATCGGTAATTCAAAGGTTTCATCTTCACTGATGACAACTTCTTCATCAACAATGGTTGCAACAGGAAGTTTGGTGGTTTTAAGTGCCGCCATGACAGCCAATTCACATGCATCGAAAAGGTTACCGCAATTGTCAATAATATGTAAATCTATAAACAGCATCCAAACGTGTTTTCCTTCATCTACACATAATTTATCCAAATCCACCAGTTCACTTTCACGAATACCCCTGTCAACTACACGTGCAAGTTCAATGGAATCTTCACTAGGTGGTCCCGGTTCAAAAGTAGGGTCAGCCATTGGCAACATTTCACAGTTGGTCATTAGAACTCCTAAATCAGGAGTATCAGGGAATGGGCTTCCAAGTTGTGGTTTAATACCTACAATAACTTGAGTTCCACCGAGTTTTACACGAGCGGAACCTTCTGCTTTAGAAATAACATTAGTTTCAATAGAAATATCCCTATATTCATCAAGACCCCTGCCATCTTCTCTTTTATCATTACCGACAAGGTTAACAATACTTCTTTTTGTAATTTCTGGTACAATCTCCATATTTTCCACCCACTTATTCTATAGAATATTTTTTCATTAAAGCTTCTTTTTGAAGTTTACTTACTTCAAGACATCCTTCCATAGCTAAATCAATTGCTGTTGCAAACTCTTCTTCAGTTAAATCACCGTCACTTTGTAATAATGTGATTTCACCGGTTCTTGGCATCATAGCTATAGGAACATCAGCTTGACCTTCTTTATCTTCTTTTTCAGATAAATCAAGTACTATTTCATCATTTACTTTACCTGCAGCACAGCCTACAACAATATCCTTCATAGGCACTCCCGCATCAACAAGGGCAACAGAAGCTGCTGTGATTCCTGCACAACGGGTTCCTCCTTCAGCTTCTATTACTTCTATATAAATATCAATCATTGAACGAGGATAATTTTCCAACATTAATGCCGGCCTTAATGCATCGGCAGTAATTTTAGAAATCTCGGATGATCTTCTATCAGGTCCAGGTCTTTTTCTGTCATCCACGGAGAATGGTGCCATATTATATCTGCACCTGATAACTCCCGTATTTGGTTCAAGTAATCTTCTGATGTATGATTCTCTAGGACCATAAACCGCTACCAATATTTTATTTCCACCTACTTCCAAGTAAGCTGAACCGTCTGCACGTTCAAGAACTCCTGCTTCAATTTTAATAGGACGTAACTCATTGAATTTCCTACCGTCATCTCTTATCATATCTGTCATCATATCAACCTCTCATTACGAAGAATCATTTATTATTTAATATAAAAGAATTATTTGAGTTTTCACCTAAAGACAATGAACCATCTTGTTTTTTATTTTTTCTTTTATATTCCTCAATTACTTCTCCAATGTCCGGTTTATCTTCTTTTTCCTTTTGTTTTATAGCTTCTTTTTCTTCTTCCAATTCTTCTTGCTCTAATTCTTCTTTAAAGTTTTGAAGTTTAGGTTTTTCCAAAACAAATTCCTCTTCTTCTTGAGCAACCTCCTCAGGAGGCAATTCTCCATCAATAGCAAGGTATAATTTGTTTTTGATTTTGTTTGTTAAACCAGAAGTATGCGCTTCAGCCTCAATTAAATGGATAATTTCACGGGTAAGCTGTTCCATGTCTTCGTCTCCTTTTACCCAGACGAGACCGTTTTGACCAACGACTATTTTACATTTGGTTTTATCCTTAATCATGTTGATCATGGAACCTTTTTTACCGATTAATCTAGGAACTTTAGTTGGAGCAATATCTACTATGATTCCTCCTTTGAATTTACCCATTCCTCTACCTTTTAAACCGAGTTTTGCCTTTTTGATTTCATCAACATCGACAACTCTTAAAAA